>CAMBAD010000019.1 GCA_945864085.1 uncultured Streptococcus sp. | reverse complement strand
TCACCAGCATTGACAAGCAAAATGTGCTAGCGACCTCGAAATTGTGGCGGCAGGTGGCGGATGAGGTAGCTAAGGACTACCCAGATGTGACCTTGGAGCACCAGCTGGTTGATAGCGCAGCCATGCTCCTGATAACCAACCCTAGCCGCTTTGATGTCTTGGTGACGGAAAATCTCTTTGGAGATATTTTGTCGGATGAGGCCAGCGTGTTGACAGGGACGCTGGGAGTGCTGCCATCTGCCAGCCATGCGCTTGCAGGTCCTAGTCTTTACGAGCCTATTCATGGTTCGGCACCCGATATTGCAGGTCAGGGCATTGCCAATCCTGTCAGCATGATTCTATCTGTTGCTATGATGTTGGAGGAAAGTTTTGGTCTAGTTCAAGCGGGTCAAGTCATTCGCCAAGCGGTTGAGGCGGTCTTTGCCCAGGGAATCTTTACAAGGGATTTAGGTGGTAGTGCCTCTACCAAAGAAATGACCGAGGCTATTATTGCCCAGATTGAGAGGAAAGAGATATGAGTGGCAAATCCATTTTTGACAAGCTCTGGGACCGGCACGTGATTACAGGTCAGGAAGGGCAACCTCAGCTTCTCTATGTCGACCAACATTACGTCCATGAGGTGACCAGTCCCCAGGCCTTTCAAGGTCTGAGAGACACGGGCCGTTCTGTTCGGCGACCTGATTTGACCTTTGCGACCTTTGACCACAATGTGCCGACAGTTGATATCTACAACATCCGCGATGTCATTTCCAAGGCTCAGATGGATGCTTTGGCGAAGAATATAGAAGATTTCGGCATTCCCCACGCAGCCCACGGTTCGGAACATCAGGGGATTGTCCACATGGTTGGGCCAGAAACGGGGCGGACCCAGCCAGGGAAGTTCATCGTCTGCGGAGATAGTCATACGGCGACACACGGAGCCTTTGGGGCTATTGCCTTTGGGATTGGTACTTCCGAAGTGGAGCACGTTCTCGCTACCCAGACCATTTGGCAGGTCAAGCCCAAGCGACTCCTAGTAGAGTTTGTCGGTCAGGCTCAAAATGGGGTCTATGCCAAGGACTTTATCCTGGCTCTGATTGCCCGCTACGGCGTGGATTGTGGCTTGGGTCATGTGGTGGAGTTTGCAGGTCCCGTCATCGACCGACTGAGCATGGAAGAGCGGATGACCATTTGCAATATGTCCATTGAGTTTGGCTCCAAAATGGGCATCATGGCACCAGACCAGACCACCTTTGACTATCTGCGTGGCCGTGAGTGTGCTCCAGCGGATTTTGAGGCGGCTGTGGCAGACTGGAAGGAGCTCTACTCAGACGCAGACACGGTCTATGACAAGCACCTGGTCCTTGATGTGACAGACCTGGCTCCCATGGTGACCTGGGGGACCACGCCAGCTATGGCCGTTAGTTTCGAGGAAAGCTTCCCAGCTATCCGTGACCACAACGACGAGCGGGCCTACGCTTACATGGATTTGGCACCAGGTCAGCGCCCAGTAGATATTCCCATCGGCTATGTCTTCCTAGGCTCTTGTACCAATGCTCGCCTCAGCGATTTGCAGCTGGCAGCTCGGATTGTAAAGGGGCGGAAAATAGCAGAGCAGGTTACGGCTATTATTGTACCAGGCAGTCGCCCTGTCAAGCGAGCTGCAGAAAAGCTCGGTTTAGACAAGATTTTCATGGAGGCAGGTTTTGAATGGCGGGATCCAGGCTGTTCTATGTGTCTGGGTATGAATCCAGACAAGGTACCTGCAGGTGTCCATTGTGCCTCCACAAGTAACAGGAACTTTGAAGACCGACAGGGCTTTGGGGCCAAGACCCACTTGTGTAGTCCTGCTATGGCTGCCGCAGCAGCACTTTACGGGCACTTTGTCGATACCCGACAGCTAGAAATGCTCAAGGAGGAAGTTTAATGCACCAATTTACCACATGGACAGGGACGACCGTTCCACTCATGAATGATAATATTGACACCGACCAGCTCCTGCCCAAGCAGTTTCTCAAGCTGATTGACAAAAAGGGCTTTGGCAAGTATCTGCTCTATGCTTGGCGGTACTTAGACGACAACTACACGGACAATCCTGATTTCATTCTCAATCAGCCTGAGTATCAAGGGGCTAGCATTCTCATATCTGGGGATAACTTCGGAGCAGGTTCTTCTAGGGAACACGCTGCTTGGGCTCTGGCAGATTATGGCTTCAAGGTTATCATTGCAGGCTCCTTTGGGGATATTCACTACAACAATGACTTGAACAATGGGATTCTGCCCATTATCCAGCCCAAAGAAGTCAGGGACCAATTGGCTCAGCTGGCTCCAGATCAGGAAATCACAGTTGACCTGGCAGACCAGTTGATACGGACGCCTTTTGGGGAGTTCCCATTTGACATCGAACAGGACTGGAAACACAAATTGCTCAATGGCTTAGACGATATCGGCATTACCTTACAGTATCAGGATTTGATTGCTGAGTATGAGGGGAATCGTCCAAGTTACTGGCAAGAATAGAATCTTTCATTTTATCTTTTATTACTGCGTTAACTCGCTTTGCCGTACTTTAGTACTGTCTGCAGCTCGTTGCCTAGTACTAAAAGCAAACTGAAAGACTCTTACGAGAGATGAAGAAAATAGGCAGTTAGCTCTGCTATGAAACAAAAGAAAAGAGGAAAAGATTATGACAAAACAAATTCATTGGGACGGAACGCTTTCGCAGGAAGGTCTTGAGATTATCAAGGGCGAGGGGGGCGTGATTGTTTGCCCGACTAAGGTTGGCTACATCATCATGACATCTGACAAGGCTGGTTTGGAGCGGAAGTTTGACGCTAAGGAGCGGAAGCGGAACAAGCCGGGCGTGGTCCTTTGTGGTAGCATGGAGGAGCTGCGTGAGTTGGCTCAGTTGACGCCTGAGATTGATGCCTTTTACCAAAAACATTGGGATGAGGACATTTTGTTGGGCTGTATCCTGCCGTGGAAACCAGAGGCTTATGCCAAGTTGCAGGCTTATGGGGACGGTCGTGAGGAGTTGATGACCGATGTGCGTGGGACTTCTTGCTTTGTCATTAAGTTTGGTGTAGCAGGCGAGCAGATTGCCAAGGAAATGTGGGAAAAAGAAGGCCGTATGGTCTATGCTTCATCTGCTAACCCGTCAGGTAAGGGAAATCGTGGTAAGGTAGAAGGTATCGGTGAGCGTATCGCGTCTAAGGTAGACTTGATTATTGAGGCGGATGACTATGTGGCCTCTATCCAGCCAGACAAGACCATTGAAACCCGCTATGAGCAAGGGGTTATGGTGTCTATGGTCGATAAGGACGGGAAACTCATTCCAGAGCAGGGAGCAAACAGCCGTTCTATCAGCCCATGCCCAGTTGTTATCCGTAAGGGTTTGGACATTGATAAAATCATGATGCATCTGTCTGACCATTTCAACTCTTGGGACTATAGACAAGGGGAATACTATTAAAATATAGTCATTTGAATTATCTTTGATACATCGTCACTTTCGACTTGCCGTACTCTAGTACAGCCTGCGCCTCAGTTCCTTGTCTGAAAGCTAATTCATTCGACTATAAAATGTAGAGCGATCCGAAAGGGTCGTTTTTTGCTCTAGTCTATCTAGTATTGCTTTACAATTTTTGTAAAATGTGTTACAATGTAACACAAAGAAGTGAGGTAAGATGATGAGTACAGTAACTATCCGATTAAACAAAGAAGAAGAGGTGTTTTTTAAGACATATGCCCAATTGACAGGTCAAAGTCTTTCAAGTTTATTCAAGAAGGCGCTTGAGCGCGCTATTGAGGATGAGTATGATTTGAATATTTACCGTCAAGCCTACGAGGAGTACCAGAAAGATCCTGAAACCATCAGTCATGCTGATTTTAAAAGGGAACTAGGTCTGTAACATGTTTCATGTAGAGTATTCTAAGAAGGCACAAAAACAAATCAGAAAATTGGATAAGCCAATCCAAAAATTGCTCTTTGCTTGGGTGGATAAACACTTAGATGGTACAGTTAATCCGAGGTTGCATGGCAAGGGATTGACAGGGGACCATGCCAATGAGTGGCGTTATCGTATCGGTGATTATCGGCTGATTTGCGATATCCAAGATGATAGAATGGTTATTCTGGCACTTGAATTTGGTCATCGTAGAGATATTTATTAAAAGCTGGTCTAATATAAGATAGTACGATCCGAAAGGGTCGTTTTTTTCGTACATAAAAAAACTGACCGAAGAGTTCAGTCAGTTTGGTGTTGCTTGATTAGGGTTTTGAGATTGTCGATTAGTCTTTGCTCGTCCGTCAGTTCCAAGATTTGTAGCCCTTTGTCAATCAGTTCCTGCTTGTTTTGGGCGAGACCTAAGTAGACATAGGCACGGGATAGTTGGTCATAGCGTTTTTCTTGTTTGGCTAGTTCCATGAGTTTGGTGGCAAAAAAAGTAGACTGGCTATACTGTTTTTGTTCCAAGAAAAAATAAGAAAGAGACTGATAGTGAGATAGTATGGTCGGCTGGATCCGCTTGTAATCCTTGTATTTTTCTAATCGTTGTAGAAGAAGATTGGCAGTTTCTTCAAGGCTATCAAGTGAAGAAATCTTGGATAGGAGAGTACCGACCAAGATAATATCATTATGGTACCAGTTGTCATATCGTTCTAGCTCTGACCACAGAAGTTTTGAAAGGGTTTCAGCTTCTTCGGAAAGCTGATTGAAAGAAGTGCTTTTTCGAATGGCTACTACAGTTTCTAAAAGTTGACATTTTCGACGGATAGGACCATCATCTGGTTCTTTTTTCAAGTGGTCATGGCAACGCTTTATCAAATCCTCCATCATCTTAGTGGTAGGATTTCTGAGATTATCTATATCATAGAGCAATTGTTGTCGTTGGCTGGGTTGATAGTAGTTACAGAGGTATTCGAATTCCTCGAAGGTCATATCAACTTGCTTGAGCAAGAAACGCATGAGCTCATAGCTAGGAATGGTTTGATTTTTCTCGAAGCGAACCAAGGTGGTCCGATTGATATAATCCCCACAAACCTGCTCCTGGCTCAAACGTTTGCTTTTTCTAATTTCCCTGTAGACACTTCCATAGTCCCATCTCATCTTCAAACTCCTTCAAAAAAATAATGTGATTATTTGCAACAAAACGAACAAGATTTACAAAAATAGTATATCATAATGGTATAAAATATACAGAGATTTCTATCAGGTAGAAAGGAGAAAAGGAAAAACGGAAACGATATTCTTGGTAGGAATTGAGGTATTCATTAAAAATGAAAAGGGAGTAGAGGGTGTCAAGCAGCAAACATTCTATTCATCATATTTTGTATTTTTACTATTGTAACAGGATTCAGGTGGCGGTCTGTATTCAAATAGGAGCAGGAATCGGCGGTGTTGTTAATGCCAATGTTTCGGTATCTTCAACATCCAGTTTTGTAAAATCCCTTTATTATCATGGAAATGTGGGGTATTAATCGATGAACAAAAAAATGATAGGTATCTTGCAGATTATTCTGTACTTGCTATCCCCTTTTATCGCGAAATTTTTAGCTGTACAAACAAATGCAGTTGACTTTTACTTTATTGTTATGTTTGTGGCAATTCTTATCTCTGAATGGTTGGCAATCTATTCTTTGGGGAAAATAGCAGAAAGGTAAGATGGTGTTTGACTGAAGGTGATAACTAAGATATGAATACAAAGAGAAGATTGGAATGGTCTTCTCTTTTTTAGGAGAAATGCTCATATTTTATTGTTTTTCTAAGAAAAATATGTTATCATGTTATATAATTTAGTTTTCGTGTTTTACGAGATTGTAGAATTGTGTGAATACAGGTTCGTCGTCCCTTATGAAAAGGAGTAACCTAATGAAACAGATTGATAAAAATACTTTATTTTTAAGTAGTGTCATTGTTCTTTCGTGTAGTGTCCTATTGTTTCATATGGACCCGATTCAGA
Source organism: uncultured Streptococcus sp. (assembly GCA_945864085.1). Lineage (GTDB taxonomy): Bacteria > Bacillota > Bacilli > Lactobacillales > Streptococcaceae > Streptococcus. The sequence continues at coordinate 24,655 of CAMBAD010000019.1, read as the reverse complement.
TTGTAGATAGAGAGATTTGGCTCTGGCTAAATTCATTTATTCATGTGCTATTTTTAAAACCTGCTGCTAGTCTGGGCTTTCTTATGGGGCTTTATTTGCTATACAAGGCTTTCAGGAAGTAGGCTTACTGACTAAGGCAATGAAAGGCTGTTGTTCTGCTCTGCCATTTCCCTAAAAAAGGAGTTTCTATGCTAAAAGTTCGTGATATCTGTAAACGCTATGGTAGCCATCAGGTCTTGTCCTATGTGTCCTTTGAGTTGCAAGCGGGGGATTTGGTGGCCCTTGTGGGGCCAAATGGTGTGGGGAAATCCACTCTCTTGAATATCATCAGCAACACAGAGACCGCTGAGCGAGGGTCGGTAACCATCAATGGTCGTCCTAATAGTGATCGGGAGATTTTTCAAGACATGTCTGTCATGCTGGATGCCCAGGCCCTTTATCCCCAGTTGACGGGTTATGACCATCTGACCTATGTGGCTGCCACCCACAAGCTGGGGAAAAAGGAAGTGGATGCGTTGGTGGAAGAATTGGGGATGGGCTACTATGTCAAAAAGCGGGTGGCTGGCTATTCCATGGGCATGAAGCAGAAACTGCTCTTTGCCATGGCTGTCCTTCCCAAGCCCAAGCTCTTGTTGCTGGATGAACCCCATATCGGCTTGGACCCAACCAATATCATCCAGCAGCGGGAATTTCTCCTAAACTTACAGGCAGAAGGCGTGGCAATCTTGCTGTCTTCACACCATTTGTCGGAGATTGAGAAGCTGACCAATCAGGTTTATTTTCTCAAGGCCAGTAAGTTGATTGCCACAGAAGTGGAGTTGACGGCGGATTATGATTACCATCTTGCTGTGGAAAACTCCAAGCAGGTTCAGGAATTTTTACGGGATTATCCTCATCTTATGTGGAAAAAGGCAGAGCAGGGTCTGGTGGAAATCTTCTTACCTGAGAAGGATTTGCTGGATTGTTTGGATTGCATTCCAATCCAGCAGGTGGCTGGCCTTACAAAAGCCAGCGATTATATGGAATCCCTCTACCGTGATCTCTATGTGGAGGAAGGTGGTGAAGGGACATGAGACTGGTCTTTGAAATCAAGAAAATTCTCTGGTCGCCTCTTTACTGGCTCCTCATAGTCTGTTTACTTGGTCTGGCCTACCTTCCTATTTCTCAGCGCCAAGTCCACCAAGCGACCTATGTGGAAACCTATAAAGAAGAACTGAGTGAATTGGCTAGTGTCTTGGCAGATATAAAAATTGAGGAGGGGTCAGAAGAAGCACCACGGATGCTGGGCTTGAAATCCGATATAGAAAGTGTGGGAACTGCTCTGAGCCAGAGGCGTTTTGACTTGATTCCAAATTATCGTAAACTGATGTATGAGGATTTGGCCGATTTTACCAGTCGTTATTGGCAGGTATTTCAGGCTAGGCAATCCTTGACACCCAGCCAGGTGGAGCGTTTGACTGTTTGGAATGACTGGTTGCTTGAGCACCAATTAGCAGATGGTCCTGAAAATCAAGCTTGGGAAACAGGGCGTATTGTTCAAGCCTACTTAGAAAGTTTGTTTGGTTTTCTTCCTGTACTTTTGGTGCTTGGTTTTCTGCTTGCCAATCAGCTGGCGGAAAAGACGGTAGCTCATCAAGTTTGGCAGTTGCGGCAGTGGGATAGTTTGAGTTTGCAGGGGGTCAGGCGTTTGGCTGCTTCCTTGCTGTCGCTTCTGCTGGCTGTGGGAATAGGCTTGCTCTTTATCCTGGTCTATGATGGGCTGACAGGTCAGTTGGCTTTATCTAGTTTTCTAGCTCCTCTTGAGATTTTGGAGCAGAGTCAGTTGATAAGCATTTGGCTTTACGGGCTTATCTTGCTTGGTTTTTGGGGTTTGCTGATTCTAGCTACTGGTCTGCTTTTTGCTTTTTTAGACCACTTGTTATCCAGTCGGCTGGTCTTTCTGGCTACAGGTCTTTTTGTGGGGCTGGCTCTGGCTTATCAGGCTGGTAGGACAGCTGGTTGGTCAGGTCAAGTATTTCCGTTGCTGGCTTTTCCTAGTTTTTTAGACACAAATGCATTTTCGCAGGTCTTTTTACAGGTGGATCTTTTTCTTCTGCTGACCATTGGGCTTTTCGTTGCTTATTATGTACTGACAGAAAAGAAAAGGCTGGTTTTGACAGTCGGTCATCAGAAGGACTTGCAAACAGGCAGTTTAGACAAGGCTTGGTCGTTTGAATTTCTCATCCTTGGTCGGCTCAACAGCTGGAAGGGGTTAGTCTTAGGCAACTTGCTCCTAGCTCTGCTATTTTCCCTACTGACGGGACTAGAAAAGCAAGAGGTTGCCCAAGAGGAGCGGGCTTCGGTGGAGATGGTGGCCCAGTCCTACGAACAGGATGGGGTCTATGTGGAGAGTTTGCAGTCGGAAATCAACCGTCTGAGGAAGTTGGCCAAGGAGGATGTGAGCTATCAGGAAGAGTTGGAGCTGAGGGTTAGTCTCTTGCAAGAATATCGTGTCTATAAAGACCTCTATGTCAAGCAGTGGCAGGTTTATCAGGAAAATCCGATAGCCTTGCCCGCCAGTCATCTGGCTATGCTGGAGGCGGATCAGGTCTATCTCTGGGGCAGAGAGGAGCAGACCTTTGCAGACGGCGATATTGGGGCCAGTCAGACGGTGGATAATCTTCGCCGTTACCAGACCCGCAATCAGGTCAGTCAGTATTACTGGCAAGAGCTGATAGAGGCTGGCGTGCCTGCTACCAAGCGGGGCAAGGATGTTATCTTGACCAGCTTGGAAAATCATTTTGATACCAATGATGCCTTGGTTCCAGTAGAGGATCCCTCATGGGACCGCTCCAGAGATGTGTCGGGGATTGGCAGCCTGCGTTCCCTCTTTGACGGTCCGGGCTATCTGCTCCTGCTCTTACTGGCGGTTTGGGTCGGCAGTCGGGGTAAGGCGGTTGAGGTGGCTGGAAAAAACTGGCGTCTCTATCAGACCCAGCCTGTGGATTTGCGCAAGGTCCTGTTCACCAAGTGGTTGCTGGGTTTGGGTCAGGCTTTTGGGTTTACGGTGCTCTTTCTAGTCAGTCTTTTCCTGGTCAATAGTCTCGTTGGAGGAATTGGTTATCTGGAAGATGGGATTATTTTGCTGTCCCATTCTGAGAGAGGGATTTTCCTTCATCTGCTTCAGGGACAAGAACTCTGGGCTTGGTTTTTGCCCAATGCCAGCTATCTCTTTTGGATGGTGCTTGGTTTACTTGCTCTGGAAATGCTCTTGATTAGTCTCAACCATATTTTACAAGTCCGTCTATCCAACCGTTTGGTAGTCTATCTGTCGCTGGTTGGCCTGCTTGCCTTGCTTGACTACCTCCTCTTTCAGGACTTGGTCCTAGATGGGCAGGAGATTTTCCGCCAGCTCGCTCTGCTATGTTCATAAAAAAGAAAAAACTGACTGAAAATTTCGGTCAGTTTTGTTTTGCTTTTACTCGATCACCAACATGCCTTCTTTAACAGCAAATGGGTGTTCTGGGTCAATGCGGTCGTAGAACATGACGCCGTTGAGGTGGTCGATTTCGTGTTGGACCACGATGGCGTTAAAGCCCTTGAGTTTAATGCGGTGGCTTTCTCCGTCTTTGTCCATGTAGTCTACGGTAATACGGGCGTGGCGGACAACGTAGCCAGGAACCTCGCGGTCAACAGACAGGCAGCCTTCGCCCCCTTCGATAGCGGCTTCTTGGACAGAATGGGATACGATTTTGGGGTTGTACATGATTTCTTGCAGGGCATAGGCCTGGGCTGGCGGGTTTCCGTCTTCGTCTGCAGGGTTGGGTACGAGGACAACGATAATACGCTGGGCTACATCAAGTTGCGGCGCAGCCAGGCCGACTCCTCCTCGCAATCCCATTTTCTCGGCCATAACAGGATCCTGGGAATGCTTGAGGAATTGCAGCATTTTTTCACCTAAAATGATGGCTTGGTCGGACAAGGGCAACTGGACTTCTGCTGCAACTTGGCGCAGGGTTGGGTGCCCTTCGCGGATGATGTCATCCATGTCAATCAGGTGGGCAGCTTTTGTGAGTTTTTCAATGGCGGTCATGATTCTCTCCTTTGGTTTGTCTGTCTATAAGTATAGCATGAATAGGGGGAGAATAAAAGCCATTGCCTCCTATCTATTCTTTCTCAAATCTGTTATACTGGTAAAAGACGAACATTAAAAAGGAGAAATTGTGAAACGAATTTTAGAAAAAATGAGCCTTTTGGCCCTGTCCACCATGCTGGTATCAACCTTTGCGGTGTCCCCAGCCATCCCACAGATGATGGAGCATTTTGCCAAGGAGGGGATTGCGGCCAGTCAGGTGGAAAATCTGATTACCGTGACTTCCTTGGCCATTATGGTCAGTCTGTTGATGAATGGGCTTATCATTCGATTCTTGTCAGAACGCCTTATCATCATTCTGGGGCTTTTGTTGATGGCGGTGGGCGGAGCCTTGCCTGCGGTTTTATCGGCCTTTCCCTTGATTTTTCTGGCGAGGATTTTACTAGGACTGGGAATTGGCCTAATCAATGCGCGTGCAATCAATATCATCGGTCAATTTTTTACCGGAAAAGAGCGCGTGCAGATGATGGGTCTGCGTGGTTCTGCGGAGGTGTTGGGAAGCGCTGGTTTGACCCTCTTGGTGGGTTGGCTGACTCAGTTTGGCTGGCAGCCAGCTTTTATGGTCTATCTCTTTGCACTTGTCATTCTACTCCTCTTTCTCCTCTTTGTGCCACGGGAAGAGTTTGTGGCACATAGTGAAAGGAAGGTTGAGGAAAATCTTCCTAAGGTAAAGTTGGACAAAGCCATGTGGAAGATGGGGTTGTATCTAGCCTTTCTAGCCTTCTTCGTTATCAACGTCAACACCTTTTTGACCATTCGTATCCCGCAGATTGTCTTGGAAAAAGGGATTGGAACAGCCCAACAGGCCAGCCTGATTCTCAGTTCTATGCAGGTTATGGGGATTCTGGCTGGGACTCTCTTTAGCTTTTTGGTCGGGCGTCTGAAAGGCTGGCTTCTGGCAGTTTCTTATGTAGTGTTTGGGGTGGCTGTTGTTGGCATTGCCTTTGCCAGCAACCTGTGGGTGCTTGGTTTAGGTGGCATGGTGTCAGGTTTCTTTTACAGCATCATCTTGACCATTGTCTTTAGTCAGGTGACGGAGCGTACGCCCAAGGCCTTGCTCAATACGGTCATGACCATTGTCCTTATGGGCTGCAATATCGGTGGAGCAAGCTCAGCCCTTCTCCCCACCTATCTGGAAAAGCTCAATCCAACTGCCACAGGGGCCTTCGGCATTTACGCTGTCGGTTGCGCCCTGATTAGTGCAGGCTTGATTTACCAGCAGCTTCGCTTCAAGTAGCTGCTAGCGGTTTTTGGAAAATAGCAGAGCAGTAGAGTTAGAAAGGAAGAACATGCGACTGGATAAATTTTTAGTAGATTGCGGTGTTGGCAGTCGGACAGAGGTCAAAAAAATCTTGAAAAATAAGCAGGTCACCGTCAACGGACAGGTGGAAACCTCGCCAAAGTGTCAGATTGATGAAAAAGCTGATCAGGTCGCGGTCTTCGGTCAACTTCTGAATCATGAAACCTTTGTCTACTACCTGCTCAACAAACCAAAGGGAGTTATTTCTGCAACCGAAGATGACCGGCATCGGACGGTTTTGGATTTGCTGGATGATATCGCTCGGAACAAGGAAGTTTTCCCAGTAGGGCGTTTAGATAGTGATACCCACGGTCTCCTCCTTTTGACCAATAATGGTCAGTTAGCCCATGCCATGCTCTCTCCCAAAAAACATGTGGATAAATGCTATCGGGCTCGGATTGAGGGGATAATGAACCAGTCAGATGTGGAGCGATTTGCGGCAGGGATTGAGCTAAAAGACTTTACCTGCCAGCCGGCTGAGTTGACCATCTTGTCAGTAGATGAAGCAAGTCAGACTTCGCTGGTTGAGATAACCATTCGAGAAGGCAAGTTCCATCAGGTCAAACGGATGGTGGCTGCCTGCGGTAAGGAAGTTGTTGATTTACAGCGCTTGTCCATGGGACCGCTACTCTTAGATCCAGACCTTGCGCTTGGCGACTACCGCAGATTGACCGAGGAGGAGTTGAAGAAGTTGGAAGAGTTCGGAGTAGAGTTGTAGTCGGCAAGGTCGAATGGTCTATGCAGCAGCTATTCGCTCCCATCTGTAAACTCCCTCTTCAGCTCAGCTATTTCCCAAAAGCAAGCGATAAAAATCCCTTGCTAAAGCTGTGACTTTTTGCTACAATACGAGAAGCGTAGGTTTTTAAACTCATCCCGTGAGGTGAGAAAGACACAGGAAAAATGAAGGCCTATGACTATAGAGTTAGAAAGTCTGGGCTTTTTGTATGTCCAGAAATAGGTAGATGATGGAAAACAAAGTTAATTTGTTGCTTGATGTCCACGAGAAACCAGCCCCTCTTCAAGGGATTTTGCTGAGTTTCCAGCATGTGTTCGCCATGTTTGGCGCGACCATTCTGGTGCCGCTCATCCTCGGTATGCCAGTTTCCGTTGCCCTCTTTGCTTCTGGTGTGGGAACCTTGATTTACCAAGTGGCGACACAGTTTAAGGTGCCCGTTTATCTCGGCTCGTCCTTCGCTTATATCTCAGCCATGGCTCTGGCTATCAAGGAGATGGGCGGTGATGTCTCAGCTGCTCAGACAGGTGTCTTCTTCGTCGGTCTTATCTATGTGCTCATTGCCGCTCTCGTCAAGGCCATCGGGACCAAATGGATTGACAGCCTCCTGCCACCTGTTGTTATCGGCCCTATGATTATCGTCATCGGTCTGGGCCTAGCCAACTCAGCAGTGACCTCCGCAGGATTCGTTGCAGATGGTGACTGGCGAAATGTCCTTGCGGCCATCTCTACCTTTTTGATTGCTGCTTTTGTCAATACCAAAGGGAAAGGCTTCGCCAAGATTATTCCATTTTTGATTGCGATAGTCGGTGGTTACCTAGTTGCCCTTGCCCTGGGTCTAGTAGATTTTCAGCCTGTCTTAGATGCAGCCTGGTTTGAATTGCCAGGATTTTACCTGCCATTTGAAACAGGAGTTTTCAAGTCCTATAATTTCTACTTTGGTCCAGAAATGATTGCCATCTTACCGATTGCTGTTGTGACGGTTGCCGAGCATATCGGAGACCATACCGTTCTCAGCCAAATTTGTGGCCGCCAGTTTTTGAAAGACCCAGGACTCAGCCGCACCTTGATTGGTGATGGTGTGGCGACTGCCGTATCTGCCTTTATCGGCGGACCTGCCAATACAACTTACGGTGAAAATACAGGCGTTGTCGGCATGACCCGAATCGCCTCCGTAGCTGTCATCCGCAATGCAGCCCTGATTGCCATTGCCTTCTCCTTCTTAGGTAAATTTACAGCCCTCATCTCAACCATTCCAAGTGCAGTTCTGGGCGGTATGTCTATCCTGCTGTACGGAGTGATTGCCTCAAACGGTCTGAAAGTCTTGATTGAAAGTCGTGTCGATTTCGGTCAGGTCCGCAACCTGATTATTGCCAGCTCCATGTTGGTCTTGGGACTTGGCGGAGCAGTGCTTGCCCTCGGACCAATCACCTTATCAGGCACAGCCCTGGCAGCCATCGTCGGCATTATCCTCAATGTCATCCTGCCAAAGGCAGAAACCCCAGCCTAATCAAAAAAACGCCAGCTCATGCTGGCTTTTTTTATAGATTGTGTTATAGTAGGAGTGAAAAGGAGCAAGCATGAAAGAATTAGCCAAAGAAATCTATAGCAATACCCTCCATATCTGGTATGAGACCGACCTGACAGCGGAGCACGAGTATGGTCAGATTTTCGACACCAGTTCAGCCAGTCTGGACACGATTGCGACCAGAATACAGGCAGATGTAACGGACAATCCGACTGTGGAGGCGGTTTATTGGTACATGGGGCAGGGGCTGGATCAGATGATTTTCATGGCCCGCTATCAGCAAGGCCGCCTGCAGGTCCAGGTCAACCTCAAAGATTTTGATTTTGCCCTGCATGTGGATGCGGTTGAAGCCTGGAAAAAGTCTCTTACCACGCGCGTCGAAACTGCTTTTGGAAAATAGCAGAGCAGCTCAGCTATTTCTCAAAACAGTTGACAAAAAGCCCATTCCCTGATAGAATGGATAGGGTCCAAAAAGGACACATCTAGCCTTTTCTTGGTTGCGGGTCGCCAACCTGTCACTCAGATTAGGCTCAAATACAAAGGAGAATTTATCATGGCAATCTCAAAAGAGAAAAAAAATGAAATCATGGCACAATATGCTCGTCATGAAGGCGACACAGGTTCAGTTGAAGTTCAAGTAGCAGTACTTACTTGGGAAATCAACCACCTTAACGACCACATCAAACAACACAAAAAAGACCACGCAACTTACCGTGGTTTGATGAAAAAAATCGGTCGCCGTCGTAACTTGTTGGCATACCTCCGCCGCACAGACGTTAACCGTTACCGCGAATTGATCCACTCACTCGGACTCCGTCGTTAAGATAGGAAACTGCCGTGTATTCGGACATTGGCAGTTTTTCTTTTTCACTAGGATTTTAGCTCGCTCCAACAGTCTGGGAATAGACTGTTGGAGGTTGGAAATGAAGCGAACGCAGTTCGTGTCAACAATTCAGCAATAGCCTGTTTTCAGGCTTTTTTGCTTCCTAATTTTCTTTTTTTTTTGGAGTTTTAGGCTGTGTTAGCCCTTGTTTTTCAAATGCTTTTCGGCAACCTTTTTTGGTTTTTGTGCTTTTGGCTCACTTTTCCCCTATTTTCCCTTAAATTGCTTTCCCAAACTCCCACATTTTCCTTTAATATGGTAAAATAAATCTTATACGTGGTTTTGTGCAAAGCTGAATCCAGTAGGTTTATTGGGTTGAACTTTGTAGAAAACACGTAAAATAAACATCAGGAGACAATTCATGTCAAAACAAGTATTTGAAACGGTTTTTGCTGGCAAGAAATTGGTTGTTGAAACAGGCCAAGTTGCCAAACAAGCCAACGGTGCGGTAGTCGTTCGCTACGGGGACTCAACAGTCCTTACCGCGGCGGTTATGTCCAAGAAAATGGCAACGGGAGACTTCTTCCCGCTCCAAGTCAACTATGAAGAAAAAATGTACGCAGCAGGGAAATTCCCAGGTGGCTGGCTCAAGCGTGAAGGCCGTCCGTCAACGGATGCAACCTTGACAGCGCGTTTGATTGACCGCCCAATCCGCCCAATGTTTGCCGAAGGCTTCCGTAATGAAGTCCAAGTTATCAATACGGTTCTCTCTTACGACCCAGATGCCTCTGCTCCAATGGCAGCCATGTTTGGTTCATCATTGGCCTTGGCGATTTCAGACATTCCTTTTAACGGCCCAATCGCAGGTGTTCAAGTCGGCTATGTCAACGGCGAACTCATCATCAACCCTGACAAGGCACAGATGGAAGAGTCTCTTCTTGACTTGACAGTAGCTGGTAACAAGGACGCTATCAACATGGTTGAGTCTGGCGCCAAAGAATTGTCAGAAGACATTATGTTGGAAGCTCTTTTGAAAGGTCACGCTGCCATCCAAGAATTGCTAGACTTCCAAAATCAAATCGTAGCAGCAGTCGGCAAGGAAAAAGCAGATGTAGAGCTCCTTCAAGTGGACCCAGAATTGCAGGCAGAGATTGTCGCAGCTTACAATGACGATTTGAAAAAAGCGGTGCAGGTTGAAGAAAAACTGGCCCGTGAAGATGCGACCAACGCAGTTCGCGAAACCGTCATCGCAGCCTACGAAGAAAAATACGCTGACCACGAAGAATTTGACCGCATCATGCGTGATGTCCATGAAATTTTGGAACTCATGGAGCACGCAGAAGTTCGTCGATTGATTACAGAAGACAAGGTGCGCCCAGACGGACGCCGTGTTGATGAAATTCGACCGCTTGAAGCAGAAGTAGACTTCCTGCCGCAAGTGCACGGTTCAGGTCTCTTTACTCGCGGTCAAACACAGGCCCTTTCTGTTTTGACCCTAGCACCAATGGGTGAAACCCAAATCATCGACGGTTTGGATGACGAGTACAAGAAGCGCTTCTTGCACCACTATAACTTCCCACAATACTCTGTGGGGTCAACCGGTCGGTACGGTGCACCTGGTCGTCGTGAGATTGGTCACGGTGCCCTTGGTGAGCGTGCTCTTGAGCAAGTCTTGCCGAGCTTGGAAGACTTCCCTTACGCTATCCGCTTGGTAGCAGAAGTTTTAGAATCAAACGGTTCTTCATCACAGGCTTCTATCACAGCTGGTACCCTTGCCCTCATGGCAGGTGGTGTGCCAATCAAGGCACCAGTTGCAGGGATCGCCATGGGTCTGATTTCAGACGGTACCAATTACACCGTCTTGACCGATATTCAAGGTCTTGAGGACCACTTCGGAGACATGGACTTCAAGGTGGCAGGTACTCGCGAGGGTATCACCGCCCTTCAAATGGACATCAAGATTGACGGCATTACCCCACAAATCTTGGAAGAAGCCTTGGCACAGGCCAAGAAGGCTCGTTTTGAAATCCTCGATGTCATTGAAGCGACTATTCCAGAAGTTCGCCCTGACTTGGCACCAACTGCACCGAAGATTGACACCATCAAGATTGATGTAGACAAGATTAAGATTGTGATCGGTAAGGGTGGCGAAACCATCGATAAGATTATTGCGGAAACTGGCGTGAAAATTGATATTGACGATGACGGCCTCGTATCCATCTTCTCACCAGATCGCGATGCCATCGAGCGCACCAAGGAAATCATCGCAGGTCTTGTCCGCGAGGCTAAGGTTGATGAAATCTTCCGTGCCCGAGTTGTTCGTATCGAGAAATTTGGTGCCTTCGTTAACCTCTTTGATAAGACAGATGCCCTGGTCCACGTTTCTGAAATGGCCTGGACCCGTGTCAATAAACCAGAAGACCTGGTTGAAATCGGTGACATTGTCGATGTCAAGGTCATCAAGATTGATGAAAAAGGACGCGTGGATGCTTCTATGAAGGCTCTTCTTCCAAAACCAGAAGGCTATGTAGCGCCTGAAAAACGCGAGCGCTCAGACAAACCACGCCGTCATAAAGACCACAAAGACAAAAAAGATAAGGGATTTGGAGAGTTCAGGTTCCATAAAGTAGAAAAATAAAAGTGCAGAAGACAAGTTCGAGTAGGACTTGTCTTCTCAAACATTGAGGTGTTTCATGGGTTGGTGGAAAGATACCATTGAGATTGTAAAAGAAAAAGATCCGGCAGCGCGGACCAGTCTGGAAGTCCTTTTGACCTACCCAGGCGTCAAGGCTCTAGCGGCCCACCGACTCTCCCATTTTATGTGGAAAAAAGGCTTTAAACTCTTGGCTCGAATGCACAGTCAATTTTGGCGTTTTTGGACCAATATTGAAATCCATCCTGGGGCGGAAATCGCTGCTGGCGTCTTCATCGACCACGGGGCTGGCCTGGTCATCGGGGAAACCGCCATTATCGAAACGGGCGTCATGCTCTACCATGGGGTGACCCTTGGCGGAACGGGCAAGGACACGGGCAAACGCCATCCGACCGTGCGGAAAGGAGCCTTGGTTTCTGCCCACGCTCAAGTCATTGGTCCCATTGAGATTGGGGAAAATGCTAAAGTGGGTGCAGCTGCCGTTGTCCTAGCCGATGTGCCAGCCGATGTGACAGTAGTCGGTATGCCAGCCAAAATCGTCCGTGTGCATGGTCAAAAAGATGAGAAAGTCATTCATGACATGGAAGATGGCCGTGAACACTACACCACCAAATTGGCAGAACTACGAGAAGCCAGCCACCATTCGTCCGAGCTGTAAAAGTCTGATGTTGATAGGCTTGACAGCTGTGAGACTTGGCTGGAGACGGATTTTTCGATTAACGTAGAACAGGAGGAAGATGCTATGGCAGATACTGAAAATCTGATTTTGACTCAGGTGGTCGCCGATTTGGAGGACCGCCTGTCTGGTCCGGTCAAGGAGCGCTTTATGCAGCTGCCGCCCAGCCACAAGAAAGAATGGGCCCGCTACATCAGCGATGCCAAGAAGGATGAGACGAAGCTACGCCGCATAGAGAAGATGAAGAAGGATTTGCTGGGTTAGCGGCCCTGATTGAGGAAGGAAGCCATGCTGCTAGAAGCATGTGAGGCTTTATCACTCTTCCCAGTTTATAAGGAGTACCTATGTTACTAAACGAATTTGAACCAATTCCTGCAGTCATTGAGCCGACGGATAAGGCCATCCGAGGCGGTGGCGAAGTCTGTGAGACCATGATTTTCTCCTTCAACGGGGAAATCGTAGACCGTGTCCGTCAGCTAGCTGAAAGCAGAGAAGGTGGCTACTTAGAAAGCATTAACGGTCGCCATCCTTGGTATATCTTGGAAAGAGATGGGCTGACGGTTGCAGTCATGTTGGCTGGTATTGGTGCCCCTATAGCGGTTGGTCATCTGGAAGAATTGAAGGCTTGTGGTTTTGTGAACTTTATCATTATTGGCTCTTGCGGAGTGCTGGATGAGTCTTTCGAAGCGGATAAGATTATTTTGCCCAGCTCTGCCCTGCGGGATGAGGGAACCAGCTTTCACTACGCACCAGCCAGCGATGAAATCAGCTATGAGCCTGCTCTGCTATTGACCATGGAAAAAGCCCTGAACCAAGCTGGAATCGAGCATGTGCGGACCAAGACCTGGACCACGGATGCCTTCTATCGAGAAACAGCCGATAAGGTCAAACGCCGCCTAGCCGCTGGTGCCATGGTGGTCGATATGGAGGCCTCGGCGATTATGGCCTGGGCAGACTTTCGTCAAGCCAAGGTCTATCAATTTTTCTACACGGCAGATTATGTGGATCACCACAAGAACGAGTGGAATGCACGTCGAGAGGAACAGACTGCTGACTGCATGATTTTCTTTGATGTTGCCATGGCTATTGCAAAAGGAGTGACAAATGAAAGCATTTAAGGGAAGGGACTGGCTCTATCTAGTCAATCTCGTTTTGGCCATTCTGTTGGCTGTTTTACACTATAATCGCGGTTCTTATGGGATAGGCCATATCTGGGCTGCCGTTTCCATCTTTTGGGTGATTCGACTGGTCCTGGTTTGGATCCAGCGGAAGAAAAAGTAGGAGAAAGCATGATTAAAATTTACGATACCATGACCCGCAGTTTGCGTGACTTTGTGCCCTTGGAAGAAGGCAAGGTCAAGATGTATGTCTGCGGACCAACAGTTTACAACTACATCCATATCGGGAATGCCCGCAGTGTGGTAGCTTTTGACACCATCCGCCGCTATTTTGAATACCGCGGCTATGATGTGACCTATATCTCCAACTTTACGGATGTAGATGACAAGATTATCAAGGCTGCCAAGGAAGCGGGTATGACGACCAAGGAACTGTCGGATAAGTTTATCGCAGCCTTCAAGGAAGATGTGGCCAAGTTAGGTGTCAAACCTGTCACCCAAAATCCCCGCGTCATCGACTACATGGATGAAATCATTGATTTTGTACAAGTCTTGATTGACAAGGGTTATGCCTATGAAGCGGCTGGAGATGTCTATTTCCGAGTGGAAAAGGCTGAAAACTATGCCCGTTTGGCCAACAAAACCTTGTCTGACCTAGAGGCTGGGGCTTCCGGTCGGGTTGAAGGTGAAGGCCAGCTCAAAGAGCACCCCTTTGACTTTGCCCTCTGGAAAACTGCCAAGCCGGGTGAAGTGTCTTGGGAAAGTCCGTGGGGCGCAGGCCGTCCAGGCTGGCATATCGAGTGTTCGGTCATGGCGACAGAGATTTTAGGTGATACCATCGACATTCACGGCGGTGGGGCAGACCTGGAATTTCCTCATCATACCAATGAAATTGCCCAGTCAGAGTGTAAGACAGGCCAGACCTTTGCCAACTACTGGATGCATAATGCCATGCTCAATATCAACGATGAAAAAATGTCCAAGTCACTGGGGAATTTCCTGACAGCCCATGAGATGTTGGAGCAAATCGATGGGCAGGTCTTGCGTTTCTTCCTATCTACCCAACACTATCGCCGTCCACTCAACTACACTGAGAAGGCTATTTCAGATGCGGAAATCAATCTCAAATACCTGAAGAACACCTACACCCAACCAGTGTCTGCCTTGGCAGATGAAACAGGCCTAGCCAGACACTTGGCGGCTTTTGAAGCAGCTATGGATGATGACTTCAACGCAGCAAATGGGATTACTGCCATCTTTGACTTTGCCAAGTGGATAAACTCTGGTAACTACGATGAAAGTGTCAAGGAAGCCTTTGGCAGGATGTTGGCAGTATTTGGTATCGTTTTTGAAGAGGAAGTCTTGGACAGCGAGATTGAAGCCTTGATTGCGGAGCGTCAGGCAGCTCGCGCCAATCGTGACTTTGCGACAGCTGACCGCATTCGGGATGAATTGGCAGCGCAGGGAATCAAACTCTTGGATACCAAGGACGGTGTGAGGTGGACACGTGACTAAGGCGGTAGATGTCAATCTCATCAACGGCATTGCCCTGGCTTTTGAAGGGGATGCGGTCTATTCCATGTATGTCAGGCGTCACTTGATTTTCAAGGGGCTGACCAAGCCCAACAAATTGCACGGTGAGGCCAACAAATACGTTTCTGCCAAGGCCCAGGCAAGTCTGATCTCTGCTCTCTTAGAAGCTCAGCTATTGACCGAAAAAGAGGAAGAAATCTACAAACGGGGCCGCAACACCAACAGTCACACCAAGGCCAAGAATGCAGACGTGGTGACCTACCGCATGTCCACGGGCTTTGAGGCAGTCTTGGGCTACCTGCACATGACTGAGCAGACCGAGCGTTTGGAAGAGCTAATCGCTTGGTGTATCGAGAAAGTAGAAAGGGGATAAGATGGGCGGACAGGACCTATTTCCATTTGCGCGCTTGGTGCAGGAAGACCAGGGAGAGGCGGGCTGCCTCTATCTCCCTCTTGGAGACCACCAATTTTTAGAAATCGCTCCTGACAGCTTGACCGACCGTGAGCGCTACCTGATTGATCTCCTCGCCCCCAAAGAAGAGCGCCAGCCCACCAATCCCTGGGGAGACTATTTGCAGGGAAAGGGGGCCCAGCCCCAGCCACTGACCACCTTCCAGGCCCTCCAGGTCCATATTTGGTCGGAGTCTGACAGCGAGGGACGCACCGCTTGGCTGGACATGATGTCCAACCTCCTGCCCAACCTCCAGGCAGTCTACAGCCCCAACCCCAGTGACTATATCTTTCTCCTCGATCAGGCACCCTTTTTTGATGTAAGGGAAATCCTGCGTGATACCCTGGCGGCCATGGAGTTCGATTTTGGTCTTCGACTGACCATCTTTCTAGGGCAAATGTGGCCTCAAAAAGTAGAAAGCAGCTGGCCCCAGTTATTTCAAGGCGAACAAGCCCTCTTTGCCAACTGGCGCTCCGCCCACAATCAATCACGACTCCTGAGTTTTAGTCAACTATACCTGTGGGGCGGGCAAGCCTATCCCCATTTACAAAAGGGCTTGGACCAGCTCCTCGCACATCAGCAATTAGAAGATGTCGTTTTGGCCCTCTGGGAGGCTGGGGCTGTACTAACCAAGGCAGCCCAAAGCCTCTATATCCATAGAAACACCCTCCAATACCGCTTAGATAAATGGCAGGACTGGACGGGCCTGCAACTCAAAGACTTGACCGACCTAGCGGTTTGTTATCAGGTTATTTTGGGACAATATTTTTAGAACCTGTATTCACAAGTACAAAGAGATGGTTTTTCGCTCATCAAGGCAGTTTTTGAGGGAATACTGACTGAAAAAACGATCGGTGAGTAGCTGAGAAACCAGCCTTAGACGGAAGTGCCAACTGTGAACACAGACCTGTAATCTTTTGTGCAACCTGTACAAAAGATTTTTTTCTTTTTAGGCAGGCTGACCTAGATAAATAAAGCGTTTTCATTTACAATAAAACTATCAAAGAAAGCGAGGCTTGAACATGGTTCAATTGAATTTAAAAAATATCTATAAAAAATACCCAAACAGCGAACACTACTCCGTTGAAAACTTCAACCTAGACATCAAGGACAAGGAGTTTATCGTATTCGTAGGTCCTTCAGGCTGTGGTAAATCAACAACTCTTCGCATGATTGCAGGTTTGGAAGACATCACAGAAGGGGAAGCTTACATTGACGATGTTCTCATGAATGATGTGGCTCCAAAAGACCGCGACATCGCCATGGTTTTCCAAAACTACGCTCTTTACCCGCACATGACTGTATTTGACAACATGGCCTTCGGTCTTAAATTGCGCAAATACAGCAAGGATGAAATCAAAAAACGTGTAGAAGAAGCAGCACAAATCCTTGGTTTGACTGAATTCTTGCAACGTAAGCCAGCAGACCTCTCTGGTGGTCAACGCCAGCGTGTTGCCATGGGTCGTGCCATTGTCCGTGACGCAAAAGTATTCTTGATGGACGAGCCTTTGTCAAACTTGGATGCCAAACTCCGTGTATCTATGCGTACAGAGATTGCGAAAATCCACCGTCGTATCGGTGCTACGACCATCTACGTAACCCACGACCAGACCGAAGCGATGACACTTGCGGATCGTATCGTTATCATGTCTGCAACAAAGAACCCTGCAGGTACTGGTACCATCGGTCGTATCGAGCAAATTGGTAGCCCAGAGGAACTCTATAACGCACCTGTTAACAAATTTGTTGCAAGCTTTATCGGTAGCCCGGCCATGAACTTCTTCAACGTTAGCTTGAACAATGGTGTTCTTGAAGGTGATGGCTTCAAGGTGGATCTTCCAGAAGGCCGTCGCAAGCATTTGGAAGAAAAAGGCTACAATGGTAAAACCTTCACCCTCGGTATTCGTCCAGAAGACATCAAGGCTTCTCAGTTGGAATTGGACACTTACCCAAGTTCAGTTGTTGAAGCAGAAGTCGTTGTATCTGAATTGCTGGGTGCGGAGTCTATGCTCTATTCTAAAGTGGGCGGTACAGAGTTTGTATCTCGCGTTGATGCGCGTGACTTCCACAAACCAGGTGAAAAAGTTCACCTCGCCTTCAATCTTAACAAGGCTCACTTCTTTGATGATGAAACAGACAAGGCAATCGTTTAAAATTGTTCATAAAACACCTGACCGTCAGAGTAAAATCTGGCGGTTTTTTGTGGCTAAGAACACATAATTGCTTGTTTTTTAGGCTGGATTCTATATAATAAATATAAAAAGATACTTATAGGAGGTTCCCATGAAAATACTACTGAAAAAGATTCGGATAACGGCTCTTTATATTTTGCTCTACAATCTCATTTTAATCTTATCCATTTGGCTAGGGAGGGTATCTTCCAAGGAGGAATTTATGATTGCAGTCGCAGGGAATGCGGTCATGATGGGCATATCTTTCTTACATCTACACAATCAGGTACTGGATGAATTTCATGGGAAAATAGAAGAACCGTCGGTTTAAACTGACGGTTCTTCATCTTTATAGGCTTCGTAAAAATCAACCTTGAGGCGGATAAAGGTTTCCATGTCGTGTAGGAGTTGGAAGAGGGTGGCTCGGGTTTCAAATTCTTCTCGGGTTTGCGGCAGAGGTCGCTCGCGGAAGGTGGCATGGAAGAGCTCGATGTCCAGGAGCAGTTCCTTGGCGGAGTTTTCTCGGCTCAGTTGCTGGGCTGCTCGCTCGAAGAGGCTGGACAGGATGATATTTTCTCGGCCTTCCAGTAAACATTTGTTAATATTTCCTGCCATGGTCCGTAGGATTTTGTTTTGTGCAGCCCGCATTTCAAAGTAATGGACCTGGTAATTGGTCTGCTGGAATAGTTGGTTGTGGCGGTCAAGATAGACAACTTTCAGGGCCTCATCCAAGGTCTTATCCAGTTGCGTAATCAATTCTGCCTCGTTTCGTCCGTCGCCGTTGAGCAGAAAGGCTTCAAAGCGGAGGAGAATCTGCTTGAGCAGGTCTTCGACTTGGTCGTGATAGGCCTGGATTTTCTTTTCTTGCGAAGGCATATAGAGGTTAAACAAGAGTGCCAGTCCTGCCCCAATCAGAAAAAGCGTCAGCTCATTTCCCAAAAAAATCAGCGAAATATCCTGCTCTAGCAAGAGGTGGGTTACGAGGACGGTCGAGGGGGCGATGCCAGCCTCCCAGTTGAATCGGTAGGCCAGAGGGATGTAGAGGGCCAGGTAGATACCTAAGGTCCAGATGCCGAAGCCAAAGAGGGCGAAGGTCAGGACGGCTATGGTCAGGGCCAGGAGGGTGGAAAAGAGGCGGTTGCGGGCCATTTTGAAGCTGGACTTGCGGGTGTCGAGGATGCTGAGAATGGCGATGATGCCAGCTGAGCTAGCATAGGCCAAGCCCAGAAGGTCAGCCAGATAGATGGCCGCAACCGTTGCGATGATGAGTTTGAGGGTACGGTGGAGAAGGGGCATAGAAATTCCTTTCAGACAAGTAGAAGACCAAAGCCAGCTGGATGCCGGTGAGTGGCCAAGGTCTTTTCTCTATTGTAACAAAAAACCTTCTCATTGACTGAGAAGGAAAATTCTTTATGCAAAGAGGGCCGAGATTCCCACCACCAAGTAGCAAATCAGCTTGTAGCTCTCATTGATGACAATGAGCTGAACTGGACGTTGCTCAAAAATATAATTTTTAAGAGAGGACAAGATGGCAATCACACCCATGCCACCTGCCGCATGCAAGGGGGACACATCCAGGGTTTGGATAAAGATCATAGCCACAATAGCTGTCACCACTTCAATCGCAAAAGAAAGCACCATTTCATTTTGCCCCTTTTTCCCTTCCTGACGGGCTGCTTCAACCTGCTCCATATCGATTCCTGAAGCCTGAATCCAAGCATCACGGAAAATCACACCATACCACAAACCACCAATGGCAAAGGCAATCAAGCCTGCTACAATACCTAAAATAATCGTCATCATTTCTCCTTTATTAATCCGATTTGTACGGATAATTTTATGTAGCAAGCATACCACAGATGGGGAAGACTGTCAAAAACAAGAATTTATTTTTTCACTTTAATGGGGTGGCGAAGGACTGTTTTTAAATTTTCTGAGGCTGTTTTGCGGACGTCGCTCAAGTAGATTTCGTGGTGCATACGCTCATCGGTGATATCCAGTTCATAGCCCTCTTCCTCCAAAAATTGGTGCATGAGGGCTACTGTTTTGGGTTCCTCATCATAGGGTCCGATATGGAGGCATTGAACACAGAGACCTTCGTCATAAGTCATCCATTCCACCTTGGAAAAATCGCGCTTTTTCTTTCTTCCAGCTGTTTTGATGGCCCAGTCAACATCCGTTTTAGTTACAAAATCAGGGAGACGGATGATGGAGATAAAAGAGAAATGCTCCTTATGACCATAGTCGACCCCTCTTAGGCCCTCCTGCCACCAAAAGCCTTCCAAAGGCGGAACGACATAATCATAGAAACCCTCTATCTTGTAGTCGGTTTTGTAGCTCATTTTTAGGGTATAGGCCACCCCGTAGAGTAATTCGATGGATTCTTTGTAGGCACTTTTTTCTTGGTTGGGGTCACCAGTGCCCCGAACGGCCAGATAGTTGGCCTTGGGAAGGGTGACAATGCTAGGTTTCGTCTTGGGTTGGTAAAATTCTTTCAACTCTTTTTTAACATCAAAGGCCATCGTTGCTGCCTCCTTTTAAGTCTTTGATTTCCTGATCCAGCCAGGATAGCTCTGCTTCCAGCATGATTTGGCCGAGGCGAAATAGTTTGTTGGCAACAGGGTTTTGGTCAGGAATCTGTTTTTCTTCCTCTAACATGGAGAGGAGGTCCAGTTCCAGTTGTTTTTTTCTAAGGGACAAGGTTTGCAGTAGCTCCTTTTGATCTAAAAGAAAGCAGGTTGCCAGCCCAGTCATCAATTGAGAGTGGGTAGGTTTTGGCTGGCTCAATCGTTCTAGACTTGCCTTCCTTAATTCTTCCAAGCCCAGCTGGCTGATTTGATATTCTTTTTTCTCCTTTCCTCGACTAGGCTTGCTAGCGACCAATCCCTTTTTCTCAAGTTTTTCCAGAATGTAGTAAATGGAAGAGAAGCCAAGCTCCGTCCACTTTCTCATTCCTCGTTCGTTGATGATTTGCTCAATCCGGTAGCCATGTTGAGGCCCTTCCGTCAGGATACCGAGAATGAGGTGTTCATTTGGGGAAATCATAGGACATCCCTCCTTTTGTTTTTTTATTCTAGTACTAGGTTATTTATATTCTACCACTAGAATATAAAAATGTCCACTAAAAAGAGAAAGCAGGTGTCAAGCTAGACATTTTCATGCTATAATAGCTTTATGAAAGAGAAGAAATATAGTGAAAAAATAGAACAGATGGACGTGGTTTACGGGGTGCATGCTGTAAAGGAAGCCCTTCAGGCCAACACTGGCAACAAACTCTACATTCAGGATGATTTGCGCGGAAAAAACGTCGAAAAAATCAAGGCCCTGGCGGCAGAGAAGAAGGTGTCGATTTCCTGGACGCCCAAAAAGACCTTGTCCGACATGACAGAAGGTGCCGTCCACCAAGGCTTTGTCCTGCGGGTCTCTGAGTTTGCTTATGCGGACCTGTCGGTGATATTGGAAAAAGCAGAGCAGGAAGATAATCCCCTCATTCTCATCTTGGATGGTCTGACAGACCCCCACAACTTTGGCTCGATTTTGCGGACCGCAGACGCGACGCAGGTGGCAGGAATTATCATTCCCAAACACCGAGCAGTTGGCGTGACGCCTGTTGTGGCTAAGACCTCTACAGGTGCGGTGGCCCATGTCCCAATCGCCCGAGTGACCAATCTCAGCCAAACTCTAGATAAGCTCAAGGAGGCTGGTTTCTGGATTTTTGGTACCGATATGAACGGGACCCCAAGCCACAAGTGGAATACAGCTGGCAAGTTAGCTCTTATTATTGGCAACGAAGGCAAGGGGATTTCCAGCAATATCAAAAAGCAGGTGGACGAGATGATTACCATTCCTATGAAGGGCCATGTCCAATCCCTCAACGCCAGCGTGGCAGCAGCTGTGCTCATGTACGAAGTATTTAGAAAGAAAATATAGGAGAATACAATGACTTTTAAGATTGTGACAGATTCAACATCGGACTTGCCAGTTAGCTGGGTCCAGGAAAATGATGTGACGGTGCTTGGTTTGACCATTAACCTAGATGGAAAAACCTATGAAACAGTTGGGCCAGACCGCTTGACCAGCACGATCTTGCTGGAGAAAATGGAAGCTGGCAGCCAGCCAACCACCAGCCAGGTCAATGTAGGTCAGTTTGAGGAGGTTTTTGAAGCAGCAGCCAAGGAAGGTCAAGCAGTTCTATATCTAGCCTTTTCAGCAGCCCTATCAGGAACCTACCAGAGCGCTGTTATCGCGCGTGAAATGGTCTTGGACCACTATCCACATGCGGTGATTGAGATTCTGGACACCAAGGCTGCCGCTATCGGAGAAGGATATTTGGTCATGCAGGCTGCCAAGGCTCGCCAGGCTGGGAAAACCTTGGCAGAAACCAAGGCCTTAGTTGAAGAATTGGCACCGCGCTTACGGACCTATCTTCTGGTTGATGACCTCAATCACTTGGTGCGGGGTGGTCGTCTTTCTAAGGCCGCAGCTCTCATTGGCGGTCTGGTCAATATCAAACCTCTGCTGTCGCTTAATAGCGAAGGCAAACTAGAGCCCATTGCCAAGCTGCGCGGGCGTAAAAAAGGTGTTCGCGAGATGTTGGATCGCACCTTTGAGGATTTAGACCATTCGACTGTCATGGTTGCCTATACGGGCGACTTGGCTGCTGCAGAAGCTATCAAGACCAGCCTCTTGGAAAACGCTGGAGTATCGGATGTGATTCTGGCAGAACTTGGTCCAGTAATTGCCACCCACACAGGAACGGATGTCCTTGCTATTTTATCAATAGGGCAAAAGAAGAGAGCCTAGCCTCTCTTTTTATCGAAAGAAAAATAAAACGCTTACAAAAGGAGAGTATTAAGAATGAAACGTTTGTTATCTGCCTATGCTAGCGACATTGTTCAGATGACCCCAGCCCAGCTCAAGCAGGCGATTTTGGCCAGCGAAGGTCGGACGATTTTAGGCGAGACAGTGGTGACGGCGGCTCCCCTGATCGCAGGTGTATCAAATGCCGAGATGATGGCGGCCTTCAGTTGTGACCTACTGGTTCTCAATGAATTGGATGTTTTTTCTCCCCAGATTGTCGGTTTTTATGACTGCGACAATCCCATAGCAGAGCTGAAAAGCTTGACAGGTCGGCCGATTGGTATCAATCTTGAGCCTGTTGATGAGCACCAATCGCTCCTGGAAGAACGCATTTCTCTTCCCGCTGGTCGTCTGGTCAGTCCAGACAGTCTTAGAAGGGCAGAAGAACTGGGCGTAGACTTTATCATGCTGACTGGCAATCCTGCTACGGGAGTGTCCTTGTCTGCTATCCGCTCTGCTATTTCTCTGACAAAAGAGCACTTTAAGGGCTTGGTGTTTGCAGGCAAGATGCACGGTGCAGGACTGGGTGAATCGGTGGTGAATGAGGAGGCTTTGCTGGATTTTGTCGCTTTGGGAGCAGACGGGGTTTTGATTCCTGCGGTTGGAACGGTGCCTGGTGTCAGAGAGGAGCTAGTAGCGCCGATTGTTGCTAAAATCAAAGCCAAGGGCGGCTTGGTGATTTCCACTATTGGAACCAGTCAGGAGAGCGCAGACAGTCAGACCGTTCGAGAATTTGGCTTGAGTAACAAACGGGTCGGTTCGGACGTTCACCATATCGGCGATGGCAGCTACGGTCGTATGCCTGACCCTGAAAATATTTTAGCCCTCTCCCTTGCTGTTCGTGGAAAACGGCACACCTATTTCAAGATGGGCCAGTCCGTCAAACGGTAAATATGGAAACAAACTCTGCAGCTCTGCCTTTGCCAAAAAAAGAAGAAAATCAGAGCAAAATAGCTTGACTTTGGTCTTTTTCTTTTGATATAATGGTAAGCGGTATTGTTTACCCCATTTGAAAGGCCCCGGAACCTTCCAAATACCCGCGGACCGGAACATCCGCCCTGTAAACAAAAACGATTCGTATAGGAGAAATCATGAACAAAACAACCTTCATGGCTAAACCAGGCCAAGTTGAACGTAAATGGTATGTTGTTGACGCAACAGATGTACCTCTTGGACGCCTTTCAGCAGTAGTTGCAAGCATCCTTCGTGGTAAAAACAAGCCAACTTTCACCCCTCACACTGACACTGGTGACTTCGTTATCGTCATCAACGCTGAGAAAGTGAAATTGACTGGTAAAAAAGCAACTGATAAAGTATACTACACTCACTCATTGCACCCAGGTGGTTTGAAATCTATCACTGCAGGTGAACTTCGTTCTAAGAACGCTGTTCGTTTGGTTGAAAAATCAGTTAAGGGTATGCTTCCACACAACACTCTTGGTCGTGCACAAGGCATGAAACTGAAAGTGTTTGTAGGTGGCGAGCACACTCACGCTGCACAACAACCAGAAGTACTTGATATTTCAGGTCTTATCTAAGGGAAAGGACGTAATCTAAATGGCACAAGCACAATACACAGGTACTGGTCGTCGTAAAAACGCGGTTGCACGCGTACGTTTGGTCCCAGGTACTGGTAAAATCACAGTTAACAAAAAAGATGTAGAAGAGTACATCCCACACGCTGACCTTCGTTTGGTTATCAACCAACCATTCGCAGTTACTTCAACCCAAGGTTCATACGACGTTTTCGTCAACGTGAACGGTGGTGGTTACGGTGGTCAATCAGGCGCTATCCGTCACGGTATCGCGCGTGCATTGCTTCAAGTTGACCCAGACTTCCGCGATTCATTGAAACGCGCTGGCCTTCTTACTCGTGACGCTCGTATGGTTGAACGTAAGAAACCAGGTCTTAAGAAAGCACGTAAAGCTTCACAATTCAGTAAACGTTAATATACCGCGATATATCAACGTTTTAGAGCACTCGCAGGGTTTCCCCTACGGGTGCTTTTTTCGTGATTTTTTGAAAAGTTCACCTCAAAATTTACCTTATTTTTACCTTATTGTTTCAGAGAGTTTAAGGCAAATTCTCCGACTGCCATGGGAATGATATTTGAAGTATTGACATAAATTTGAGTTGTAGCGGTATCGCTATGGGTCAGAGCCTCTGAAATAGCTTCTAAACTCATGCCTGCCTGTCTGGCAAGCGTAGCACCTGTATGTCGGAGTTTATGAGGTGTAGCGTGAGTCAAATATGGGTGACGATTTTTAACTGTTCGCATCTTATTGTTAAGATAATCTGGATGCAGAGGTTTATTGATGTTTCCTTTGGTATCTATATAAGTGAAGACGAACTGTTCAAGATTTGTAATGATTCCAAACTTTGCAAGTTCTTGCCTTTGTTGTTTTTTCCAATTCTGGAGAAGTTGAAGTAAGTCAGCTGAAATAGCAAAGGTTGTTTTCTTGTTCCCTTTGGTTGCTTTCGTATCACCGTATCTGTCTAGTGCCTGTATTAACTGAATTTGAGATTTTTCAAAGTCAATGTGTTTCCATTGCAATGCATAAGATTCAGATTTTCGGTCTCCCAAAAAGAAGGTAAGATAAAACAGAACATAGTCTTTAAGCGAAATTTTTCCGCTAGCCAAATCATCTTGGAAGGCTGAGAACCATTCCTGTAACT
>CAMBAD010000018.1 GCA_945864085.1 uncultured Streptococcus sp. | reverse complement strand
GCTTTGCTGGCCCAGTCATCACCGTCAGCCATGACCGCTATTTCTTAGACAAGGTTGCGACCAAAATTCTGGCTTTTGAGGATGGCGGCATTCAGACCTTCTTTGGCAATTACACGGACTATCTGGACGAAAAAGCTTTTCTGGCTTCCAGCTCTGCTATTTCTCCAGAAAAACCAAAGGAGAAAACTGAGAAGGTAAGAGAGAACAAGAAGCGGATGTCCTATTTTGAAAGGCAGGAGTGGGCGACCATTGAAGAGGATATTGTTGGTCTTGAGGAGCGAATTGAAGCCATTGAAGCGGAGATGCTGACCTGTGGCAGTGACTTTACCAGACTATCCGATCTGCAGAGAGAGTTGGATGAAAAAAATGACTTGCTCTTAGAAAAATACGAGCGCTACGAGTACTTGAGTGAATTGGAGGGCTAGATGAAAGTTCTTGTCATGTCCTATATGGGAATTTATCTGTTGGTGACTTTGGGAGCGGCCTTATTTAGCTATATTAAGACCAAAAAGATGAATGCTCTTCGTTTGATTCTGACGGTTTTATCCATGATTTTGCTTGCGGTTACGCTGTATTTTTATAGTCAATCTTACCATGCCTTGCAGATTGTAGGTTTTGCCCTTGGATTTACTTTTATTTCCACCTTGTTCCTCTATAATGGTAGTAAGGAAGGGAGCAATTTTACCATAGTGATGCTGTTTTCCATCGGGCGTTTTGTCTTACATATTCAATTTTTAATTTTGCTCTATCTGTTTAGATAGGGCATTCTTTTTTTCTTCCTATAAATCTATGAAAAGGCTTTACGCAAACCTTTGCATTGTGGTATAATGGAAAAAATGGATTTGAGGAGAAGAACTATGTCAAAAAAAATTATCGGTATTGACCTCGGTGGTACATCTGTCAAGTTGGCGATTTTGACCACAGCAGGTGAGATTCAGGAAAAATGGTCTATCAAGACCAATATTTTGGATGAGGGCAGCCACATTGTGCCTGATATTATTGAAAGTATTAAGCATCGTTTTGAAACACACGGTCTGACCAAGGACGATTTCTTAGGAATCGGTATGGGCTCTCCTGGTGTGGTTGATAGCACAGCGGGTACGGTTATTGGAGCTTACAACCTTAACTGGAAGACCTTGCAGCTGGTCAAAGAACAGTTTGAGACTGAGCTTGGTTTGCCTTTCTTTATCGACAACGATGCCAACGTAGCAGCTCTCGGTGAGCAGTGGGTTGGAGCTGGCGAGAATAATCCTGACGTTGTTTTCATGACTCTGGGAACAGGTGTTGGTGGCGGTGTAATCGCTTCTGGTAACTTGATTCGCGGTGTCAAGGGGGCAGGCGGTGAACTAGGACATATCACTGTTGATTTTGACGCTCCATTTGCCTGCACCTGCGGGAAGATGGGCTGTCTGGAAACCGTTGCTTCCGCAACAGGTATCGTCAACTTGACCCGCCGTTATGCGGAAGAATATGCTGGGGACGCCAAACTCAAACAAATGATTGATGATGGTCAAGATGTGACTGCTAAAGATGTCTTTGACTTGGCAAAAGACGGGGACGATCTAGCTTTGATTGTCTACCGTCATTTCTCTGACTATCTTGGTGTAGCCTGTGCCAACATTGCGGCTGTATTGAACCCAGCCTATATCGTACTTGGTGGCGGAGTATCAGCCGCTGGTGATTTCTTATTGGAAGGCGTACGCAAGGTCTTTGCTGAAAATAGCTTCCCGCAAATCAAAGAAAGCACCCAGTTGGTACTAGCAACCTTGGGAAATGATGCCGGTGTCTTAGGAGCAGCATCATTGGTTTTGAAATAAATAGTAAAGAGGATGGGCAGAAAGTCTCATCCTTTCTTCTTTAGGCGCTGGTTGGTGATGTGGATTTATAGCCCTTGTTTAAGAGACTGGCTTTAACAGCCTGAGCCCAGATAGGAGGAAGCGGATAGTTCTTACTCGCTCCCTTTTTCAATCCGCTGTCACACGTTCTTTATATACATATATTGAAAAATGTAGTTTGATGTTTTAAACTAGAAGCAGAAAGGAGTGTCGGTTTATGAAACAATTTACCATATCTAAATTGATTGATTATACAAGCATTCTCGGTATAATCATCTGGTTTTCCGCCTTTTTCCTTGATAATTGGATTCGAGACTGGTTTTTCCCTTCGAGCTGGGGTTCAACAGCGACTATGCTTATCCTGCCAGCGCTAGGAACTTTCATTCTCATCGTCTCTATTTACTATAAAAAACTTTGGACAGGCTTGCTGGGTATTTTCTTTATCATTTCCTTCCCCTTAACCTTCGGGCTGGCTTACCTTATCCTTGGTCCCTAGAAGGAGTGCCTTATGACTATGACTCTTTTAAAAAGACTGAATATTGTTTTGTATGGTGTCGCAGCTTTTCTTTTCATCCTGCTATTTTTACCAACAGAACAATGGTTTCACGTTCAAAATTTGAATTTTAAATTGACATTTTTTATCCTTCCGTTTTTCGGTTTGGCTACCTTACCAACCGCCATTTATACCAAAAATGTGCGCCAAATATTAGTTAGTACCATGTTAACAGTCTGCTATTTCATGATTTTTGGTCTAATAACCCTATTATCTGGGCTACTCGGTTCAGACTTATACCGCCTACTTATCCGCTAGGAACTCCAGTGCAAACTGGAGTTTTTTACTGAAATTTGCTATACTAAAACCATGACAAAAGCAGATATTATTTTCAAAGAAAACATTCGCAAGATTATGGAAGAGGGCGTTTTTTCGGAAAATGCTCGTCCACGTTACAAGGATGGAAATGTAGCTAATTCCAAGTACATTACGGGCGCCTTTGCTGAGTATGACTTGTCCAAGGGCGAGTTTCCCATCACCACATTGCGTCCGATTCCAATAAAAAATGCCATCAAAGAGGTTTTCTGGATTTATCAGGATCAAACCAATGATTTATCGATTTTACAGGATAAATATGGCGTCAAATACTGGAATGACTGGGAAGTGGAGGGAACAGGCACCATCGGAGAACGCTACGGGGCTATTGTTAAAAAGCATGATATTATTTCCAAGATTTTGAAACAATTAGAAGAAAATCCTTGGAACCGCCGCAATGTGATTTCTCTCTGGGACTATGAAGCCTTTGACCAATCGGCAGGTCTCTTACCTTGTGCTTTTCAGACCATGTTCGATGTTCGACGAGTAGATGGAGAAATCTATCTTGACGCGACCCTGACCCAACGTTCAAATGATATGCTGGTAGCCCATCATATCAATGCCATGCAATATGTGGCCCTTCAAATGATGATTGCCAAGCATTTTGGTTGGAAGGTTGGGAAGTTTTTCTACTTCATCAACAATCTCCATATCTATGATAACCAGTTTGAGCAGGCAGAAGAATTGCTTCGTAGAACACCGTCAGAAGTAGCCCCACGATTGCTTCTAAACCTTCCAGATGGCACCAATTTCTTTGACATCAAGCCGGAAGATTTTGAGTTGGTGGACTATCATCCAGTTAAACCGCAGTTAAAGTTTGATTTAGCGATTTAAAGCTGGTTGCTCTGGGATAACCAGCTGGCCTTTCTTTACACCTCACTCCAACAGACTGGTGAAGTAACCCGAATTCGGCTTAGCGATTTCCCTTGCTACTTCATTTGTAACGCAGTAAGTGATATACTAAAAATTTGCACTGGTCCCACTTGGCAAGTGCATTTTTGATGAAAATTTGGTAGAATGATAGGACG
Organism: uncultured Streptococcus sp.; assembly: GCA_945864085.1. Lineage (GTDB taxonomy): Bacteria > Bacillota > Bacilli > Lactobacillales > Streptococcaceae > Streptococcus. The sequence goes on along the minus strand of CAMBAD010000018.1, from coordinate 27,387 downwards.
GAAAGTGAGAGAAAATGACAAAAAAAATTGTTGCAATTTGGGCACAAGATGAAAATAGCTTGATTGGAAAAGGGGATAAATTGCCCTGGTCACTCCCCGCTGATTTGGCTCATTTTAAAGAGACGACAACTGGTCATGCCATTCTGATGGGAAGAGTGACTTTTGAGGGAATGGGAAAAAGAGCGCTTCCCAATCGCTTATCCATCGTACTGACAAGGGATTCCCAGTACACCGTCAACCATGAACGAGTTCTGGTGCTGCATAGCGTGGAACAAGTCCTTGACTGGTACCGCGAGCAGGATAAAAAATTGTTTGTCATCGGCGGAAGTAAACTATTTACAGCCTTTGCTCCTCACATTGAAGAAATGGTCGTAACAGCTATTCATGGTCAATTTGAAGGGGATGTCCATTTCCCACACGATTTTCCCATGAATGACTTTGTTGAACTGAGCAAAACGATTCGGCAAAAAGATCCTGAAAATCCCTTTGATTTCACTATAAAAATCTATAAAAGAAGAGAGAAGTAACATGGAAAGAAGTTTGTTTGGCTTGTTTACTGCCTTACTATGTGGCATTTGTGTCCTGTGTGCCATTCAGGCCTTCCAAAAAAAACGCTTTGGATTAGCCACTCTATTTTTGCTGAATGCTTTTACCAATTTAGTCAATAGCATCCATGCTGTCTACGGCGTATTGTTTAAATAAAAGAAAAAGAGGAAAGAAATGGCTGTTAAGCACACACACGAGTTCATCTATTGCTCATTTTGTGGAAAAAACCAAGAAGAAGTTAAAAAAATCATTGCTGGAAATAATGTCTTTATTTGTAATGAATGTGTTGAATTGGCACAAGAAATTATCCGTGAAGAATTGGCTGAGGAGGTTTTGACGGATTTAGCAGATACGCCAAAACCAAAAGAACTATTAAATATTTTGAATCATTATGTCATTGGTCAAGATCGGGCCAAGCGTGCCTTGGCAGTCGCTGTTTACAATCATTATAAGCGGATCAATTTCCAAGATAACCGCGACGAAAATGATGTTGATTTGCAAAAATCAAATATCCTTATGATTGGTCCAACAGGATCTGGTAAAACATTTTTGGCCCAGACCTTGGCCAAAAGTCTGAATGTACCGTTTGCGATTGCAGACGCGACAGCTCTTACAGAAGCTGGCTATGTCGGTGAGGATGTGGAAAATATCCTCCTCAAACTCCTGCAGGCGGCGGATTTCAATATTGACCGTGCGGAGAGAGGGATTATCTATGTGGATGAAATTGATAAAATTGCCAAAAAAGGTGAAAATGTGTCCATCACGCGCGATGTTTCAGGGGAAGGTGTTCAGCAAGCTCTCCTAAAAATTATCGAGGGAACTGTTGCCAGCGTACCACCGCAAGGCGGTCGGAAACATCCTAACCAAGAAATGATCCATGTCGATACCAAAAATATTCTCTTCATCGTGGGTGGTGCCTTTGATGGCATTGAAGAAATTGTTAAGCAACGCTTAGGTGAGAAGATTATCGGATTTGGACAAAATAACCGCGCCATTGATGAAAAAGCTTCTTACATGCAGCACATCATTGCAGATGATATTCAAAAATTCGGGCTTATTCCAGAGTTGATTGGGCGTTTGCCTGTCTTTGCGGCTCTTGAACAATTAACGGAAGAAGATTTGGTACGTATTCTCACAGAGCCTCGCAATGCCCTGGTTAAACAATACCAAACCCTGCTTTCCTACGATGATGTTGAATTAAAATTTGACGCTGACGCTTTACAAGAAATTGCTAAAAAAGCCATTGAACGTAAGACTGGAGCGCGTGGGCTTCGTTCTATCATTGAAGAAACCATGCTGGACATCATGTTTGAGGTGCCTAGTCAGGAAGGTGTAAAACGTGTCCGCGTGACAAAAGCAGCAGTAGACGGCACAGAAAAGCCTGAATTGGAGACAGCCTGATACTTGCTTACACACGAAGAGAGTTCAGAGAGAATCTCTCTTCTTCTTTATGAAAGGGAAGATATGAAAATCAATACACATAATGCCGAGATTATGCTCAGTGCAGTTTCGAAGGCCCAGTATCCTCAAGATACCATGCCAGAAATTGCTTTAGCTGGTCGGTCTAACGTTGGCAAATCCTCCTTTATCAATACGCTTCTCGGTCGGAAAAATCTTGCTCGCACCTCGAGCAAGCCTGGCAAAACCCAGCAACTCAATTTTTACAATATTGATGATAAACTGCGATTTGTCGATGTTCCTGGCTATGGTTATGCCAAGGTTTCGAAAACAGAGCGGGCCAAATGGGGAAAGATGATTGAAGAATACCTGACCAACCGCGAAAATCTTCGAGCAGTGGTCAGTTTGGTCGATATGCGTCACGAACCATCTGCTGAAGATGTTCAAATGTATGAATTTTTAAAATACTATGAGATACCAGTTATCCTTGTTGCAACAAAGGCGGATAAAATTCCACGTGGCAAATGGAATAAACACGAGTCCATTATCAAGAAAAAATTAGATTTCGATAAACAAGATCACTTTATCGTTTTTTCATCTGAAACCCGTCAGGGATATGAGCAGGCTTGGAATGCCATTTTAGCTGAGATTATAGGAGAATAGCATGGAACGTACATTTTTCATCATCAAACCTGATGCTCTTAAACGTGGCTTGGTGGGAGAGGTCCTCTCTCGTATCGAGCGTCGTGGCTTTACCATCACAGACCTTCGCATGCTGACTGCAACTGAAGAACTGGTTGCCCAGCACTATCATCACCTAACCGACAAACCATTTTTCCCGCTCTTAGTCCAGTACATGACCAGCGGGCCTGTCTTAGCCGGAATATTGGAAGGACCTGAAGTTATCAAATCTTGGCGGGACATGATGGGCGCTACTAACCCTGTCAATGCCCTTCCTGGAACCATCCGCGGAGACCTAGCGACAGCACCAGTTGATGGAATCGTAGCCAATATTGTCCATGGTTCTGACAGTAGGGAGGCAGCAGAGCGAGAAATCGCTCTTTGGCTAGGAAAATAGCAGAGCAGGCACCTAGTTTTCTAGGTGTTTTCTATTTTTTCTTTTTTTAAATTAGACAGCTGCAAACGATTTAAAGACTCAAGCTTTCTAATTGCTGCTGAAGCGTAGTGGAAATATTTCCTGAAATTTGTTAAAATATAGAATAGATTTGAGGTGAAATAATGAAACTAAGTGTTCGACTAGCTTTAGAAACTTTAAAAAATATAGAGGAACTGAAAGAAATAATAACTAAAGAAAACTTTGGTGAATTAAAGATAACGAATGGTTTTGTTGTAAATCAGGCTTTCAGGGAAACTATGGGAAATACTGATTGGAAAAAAGTAATACAGGAAACTTCTCCTTTAGTTCAAAAAAAATTTGGTAAATTAGAAGATACACCTCTTAAAACGAATTTGACATTGAATGATGACACTAAGTCTTGTATCAACGAGCTGAAGCTGGAATTTCCAAAATATACGGATACTAACTATGTCACAGTATCTTATATTATCAGAATAGTTGTTAGAGCAGCATTATTAAATAGAAATCTGAAGTAACAATCTGTAGGTTGCTATTTCAGATTTCTATTTTTCTCTTTACAAGAGGGATAAATTATCGTATAATATAATTACCTCTATTAGAGGGAAATATAAAGATAAGATAATAAAAAATATATTTTGAATGTCAAGGAAATGGTAAGTTTATGAAAATTGAATAGTATTTTCGAAAAATTTTATATAGGAGCAACAAAAAGAAAATACATAAATAGCCAATATGTAAAAAGATAGGTAATGTGCTATAATCATATAGACTGCGAATGTTTGAAAGGATATGAGGATAAAATGAAAGAATACTTGAATAAAATTACTCAAGGGGACTGCTTGGAATTATTAAAAAAATTACCTTCTGAATCGATTGCTGGTTGTATCACAGACCCACCGTATAATTATGAATTTATTGGAAAAAATTGGAACTACGATGAGATTCAGAGAAGAGTCAATAATACCAAAGCAAATAATTCCAAAACTTTAGTTAAAAACATCCCTTACGGAAGTGGATTATCTGGTGGCGTTCGTAATAAAAATTGGTATAGAAAAAATAGAGAAAACATACTCGAATATCGCAAATGGGTTGAAAAATGGGCAGAAGAAATTTATAGAATATTGAAGCCTGGTAGCTATGCTCTAATATTTAATAGTACTAGGACATCAGCACATATTCAGGTTGCATTTGAGGATGTTGGCTTCTATGCAAGGGATACGATTGTTTGGAGACGTTCTAGCGGCATTCCTAGAGGTTTAAATGTAGAAAAAAAACTAGAGAAATTAGGAAATAAAGACTACAAACAATGGAAAGGTTGGCATAGTGCATTAAGAAACGAATGGGAAGCAATAACAGTTGTACAGAAGCCTTTAATAAATAACTATATAAACACTCTGGAAAAATATAACGTTGGTTTATTAAAAACTCAAATAGAAGGGATTGAGGGTTTTCAGTCTAATATATTTGAAAATATCAAAAGAGATAGTAAAAACAATTACAATACGCATGTGACAATAAAGCCATTAGCTTTAATTAAAAAATTGATTGATATGACAATTCCACCTCAAAAAGGAAATATTGTAATCGACCCTTTTATAGGTTCTGGAACTACCGGTGTCGCAGCAGAGGAATTAGGGATTGACTGGATTGGATTTGAAATAAATAATGAATATATAAAAATTGCTCAAGAAAGACTTCTTAAGCAAAAAAATATTCAAGCTAATTCGTTCGATTAATAGAATATCTATTCTTATTATCTTCAAGATATTTTTTTATGTCGAAACCTGAATTCTCTTTAATAAAATTTAGAGAATCCGGACCAGTATAGACTGTCCATCCCCCATTTTTTATAGCTGTGATTGCAGCAGGCAGATTATCTTCTCTTAGGATAAGAAAAACAGGTTCGTAACCTTTTGACTTAACCAACTCCGCATACTGCTTAAATTTTTTTAGTGTCCCTGCATCTCCAGAACCGATTCTATATTTAGTATCAACTCCATAATTATCTACAATTAAATCTATCGGTTCATCCGCCCCAATTTTAAAAGCAGGTTTGTATTTATTAGGAGTAAAAATATTGAAAACACTAATAACCAGCTTTTCCCAATATTTTCCAAGTTGCCGTCCCCAGAATTGACGATTTTCTCTCTTTAACTCTGGAGATATATTAAACAAATCCATAAGTAGATCATAATCATTATTTTCATCTCCATATTCTTTTTTAGAAAAGTTATCTTGATATTCTCGAGTAAGTTGTTCAAATATTGAATTAAATTTTTCTTTTTTACTCATATTATTCTCCCTTATTTGCAATTATTTTATTAAAGGCTCTGAAACACTGATTTCAAAGCCTTTTTATGAGTTATTAACATTATTCCCATTCAACTGTTGCAGGTGGTTTACTTGTAATATCGTAGACGATGCGGTTGACGTGATCGACTTCGTTTACGATGCGGACAGAGATTTTCTGTAGGACTTCCCAAGGGAGTTTGGCAAAGTCAGCAGTCATTCCGTCAACAGAAGTGATAGCACGAATGGCAATGGTGTAGTCGTAAGTACGACCGTCTCCCATGACACCTACGGAGCGAACGCCAGTATTGACCGTAAAATACTGCCACACATCGCGGTCAAGACCTGCTTTGGCGATTTCCTCCCGCAAGATAGCGTCTGATTCACGAACAGTCTGGAGTTTTTCTTCTGTGATTTCACCCATGACGCGAATAGCAAGGCCTGGTCCTGGGAAAGGCTGACGCCACACGACTTCATCTGGCATACCAAGAGCAGTCCCTAGAGCGCGGACCTCGTCCTTGAAGAGAGTATTGAGTGGCTCAATCAGCTTAAACTGCATGTCCTCAGGAAGGCCACCAACGTTATGGTGGGACTTGATGGTCTCAGCTGTATCGGTACCTGACTCGATAATATCCGTATAGAGCGTTCCTTGAGCCAGGAATTCAACATCCGTCAACTTGCTTGCCTCATCGTCGAAGACGTAAACAAATTCATTACCGATGATTTTACGTTTCTTCTCAGGGTCAGATACGCCAGCAAGTAGATCTAGGAAACGTTTGGCTGCATCAACGCGAATAATATTAAGACCAAACTTGCCGCCCAACATCTCCATAACCTGATCCCCTTCATTCTTACGAAGCAGACCGTGGTCAACGAAGATACAGGTCAGTTGATCACCGATAGCACGCTGAAGAAGGACACCTACAACTGAAGAATCAACACCGCCTGACAGACCAAGCAAGACTTTTTTGTCACCCACAGTTTCGCGAATTTTCTCAATCTCGGTTTCAATAAAATTCTCCATTGTCCAGTCGCCTTTTGCTCCACAGATTGCAAAAGCAAAGTTTTTCAAGATGTCATTTCCATAAATAGAATGATGCACCTCTGGGTGGAACTGGATACCGTAGATACGGCGTTCAGTGTTTTCAATGGCAGCATAAGGGCAGTCTGCAGAAAGACCAACCAGGTGGAAATCAACAGGAATTTCAGTCACTGCATCACCGTGACTCATGAGAACAAGCTGTTCTTCAGGCGTTCCAGTAAACAAAGCTGACTCAGCCTTGAGTTCAAGTGTTGATTGACCGTACTCACGGTTTCCAGCTTCCCCAGCAGGTACAACCTTACCGCCTAGCTTATGCGTAATCAGCTGCATACCGTAACAAATTCCCAAGATAGGAATACCCAATTCAAAGATTTCTGGGTCAATATCGAAGGCATTTTCTGCATAAACAGAGTTTGGGCCACCTGAAAGAACGATACCGATAGGATTGATAGCGCGCACTTCCGCGGCGGTAATTTTATGGTTTTTCAATTCTGAAAAGACACCAAATTCACGAATACGTCGTGAAATGAGCTGATTGTACTGGCTACCGTAATCCAGAACAATGATTTTTTGGACATCTTGTTTTGTCATGTTTTACCCTTTCGTTTTGAAAAAAATTCAAATACTGTTACTTATTTTATCATAAAAACGAACATTTTCCAAATTATATTTGTCCAATATCTGTTTTACAAACTATGAAGGATTCTAAAAAAGTGAGCGTTCGTATTTTTCTGGATTTTCCTTTATTTATTTTAGGCCATTCCCTATCATTGTTTGTATCGAAAACTTTTACGACTGACATGCGGTCTGAGTTGGTCAAATGCCTTTATTTTTGGTAAACTAGAAGCTAGAAAGGCTAAACAAATGAAAGCAGCATACATCACCATTCATGATAAAATAAAAGAGCAGATTGACAACGGAATTTGGAAAATCGGTCAGCGTTTACCTAGCGAGCGTGACTTAGCTGAAGAATTTGGCGTTTCCCGCATGACCCTGCGCCAGGGCATTACCCTGCTAGTAGAAGAAGGGGTCCTGCAACGCAAGGTCGGATCAGGCACCTATGTCGCCAGCACGCGTGTCCAAGAAAAGATGCGTGGCACAACCTCCTTTACTGAAATCGTCCAACTGCAGGGGAAAAATCCATCCAGCCAGCTTTTATCTTATATTCGGACCAAACCAAACGACAAAGAACTTGAACAGTTAGGCCTAGCCAAGGGGGAATACATCATCCGAATGGAACGGGTGCGCTATGCTGATAATGTCCCTGTCGTGTATGAAGTTGCCAGCATTCCTGAGCGCTTGATTAAGAATGTTCCGAAAGAAGGAGTTACAAATCACTTCTTTAAAACCTTGGTTAACAATGGCTATCGTATCGGTAAAAGCCAGCAAACAATCTATGCCCGTCTAGCAAACGAAAAAGTAGCCAAATACTTGCAGATTTCCAAGAACCAGGCTATTCTGGCCCTCAGACAAGTTTCCTATTTAGAAGACGGTCAGGCTTTTGAATATGTAAATAGTCAGTACGTTGGCGAACGTTTTGAATTCTATTTAGAAAATAATTAACAGAAATAAAATTATGTAACAAAATCTGTTTTCTTTTATTAGAATACGGATTTTCTTATTTATTAAAGATAGAATTTTTGGTATAATAAGGCTTATGGAAATTGAAAAAACCAACCGAATGAATGCCTTATTTGAATTCTATGCTGCCTTGTTGACAGACAAACAGATGAACTATATCGAGCTTTATTATGCGGATGATTATAGTCTAGCTGAAATTGCAGAAGAATTTCAAGTCAGTCGTCAAGCTGTATACGATAACATTAAACGTACAGAGAAATTGCTGGAAGACTATGAAATGAAATTACACATGTATTCTGATTATGTCGTACGCAGTCAAATATTTGATGATATTTTAGAAAAGTACCCAGCAGATGACTATTTAAAAGAAAAAATTTCTATTTTAACAAGTATTGATAACAGAGAATAAAGGAGAGAAATATGGCTTTTGAAAGCTTAACCCAACGCTTGCAGAATGTCTTTAAAAATCTGCGTCGCAAAGGAAAAATCAGCGAGTCTGATGTTCAAGAAGCAACCAAAGAAATTCGCCTAGCATTGCTTGAGGCGGACGTTGCCCTACCTGTTGTAAAAGACTTCATTAAGAAGGTGCGTGAGCGTGCCATTGGCCACGAAGTCATTGAAACACTGAACCCCGCGCAACAAATCATTAAGATTGTCAATGAAGAATTGACTGCTATACTAGGTTCTGAAACTTCAGCAATTATTAAATCACCAAAAATTCCAACCATTATCATGATGGCTGGTTTGCAAGGTGCTGGTAAAACCACCTTTACTGGTAAGCTGGCCAACAAACTCAAACAAGAAGAGAAGGCTCGCCCTCTTTTGATTGCTGCTGATATTTATCGTCCAGCAGCTATTGACCAGCTGAAAACACTTGGACAACAAATTGATGTACCCGTCTTTGAATTAGGAAATCAAGTTCCAGCCCTTGAAATTGTTCGACAAGGTTTGGAACAAGCCAAGGCCAATCACAATGACTATGTACTGATTGATACAGCCGGTCGTTTGCAAATCGATCAGGCTCTCATGGCGGAATTAAAAGAAATCAAAGATTTTGCCCAACCAAATGAAATTCTCCTGGTTGTGGACGCCATGATTGGTCAAGAAGCTGCCAATGTAGCGCGCGAGTTTAATGAACAGCTGACCATCACTGGTGTTATTTTGACCAAGATTGATGGTGATACCCGCGGCGGTGCCGCCCTATCTGTTCGTCATATCACTGGTCAGCCAATTAAATTCACTGGTACAGGTGAAAAAATCACTGATATCGAAACCTTCCACCCAGACCGCATGGCTTCCCGTATTTTGGGAATGGGGGACATGCTGACTTTGATTGAGAAAGCCAGCAAAGAATATGACGAGCAGAAATCCATCGAACTCGCTGAGAAAATGCGGGAAAACACCTTTGATTTCAATGATTTCATTGATCAGCTGGACCAAGTTCAAAATATGGGACCAATGGAAGACCTGCTTAAGATGATTCCAGGTATGGCTGGCAACCCTGCCTTGGCCAATCTAAAGGTTGACCAGAAGCAAATTGCCCGCAAACGTGCCATTGTATCATCAATGACCCGTGAAGAACGTGAAAATCCAGATCTCTTGACCCCTAGTCGCCGTCGCCGTATTGCTCAAGGTTCTGGAAACAGCTTTGTTGAAGTCAATAAATTTATCAAGGATTTCAACCAGGCCAAGTCTCTCATGCAAGGAATGATGTCTGGTGATATGAATAAAATGATGAAACAAATGGGGATTAACCCTAACAATCTACCCAAGAACATGGACATGTCCGCTCTTGATGGTATGATGGGAGGGAATGCTATGCCTGATATGAGCCAACTAATGGGCGGTGCAGGCATGCCTGACATGTCCCAAATGTTAGGTGGAGGCCTCAAGGGTAAAATCGGTGAATTTGCCATGAAGCAAGCCATGAAACGCCAAGTAAATAAAATGAAAAAAGCTAAAAAGAAGAGAAAATAATCTCTTCTTTTTTTTGCAAAAGAGGAAGGAGAGAGGTCTGTTCACTCCAAAAAATGTCCATTAAAAGAGACAAAATGAAAAATGTCCGTAATGATGGACAAAATGAAAAGTGTCTGTTAAAATGGACATATAGAGATTAAGGGAGGAATTTGATGAACTATATAGCTATTATTGGTGATATTATCAATTCAAAAGCGGCTATCAATCGTTCTATAGTCCAGAAACGGCTGAACGGTATTCTGGAAACAGTTAATCGTGCTTATTCAAGTGAATTTGCCTCCCCATTTACCATTACAAAAGGAGATGAATTTCAGGCCTTGTGCAAACCAAGTCCCTATATCTTTCTGATGATTGACCAAATCCAATTAGCATTTCGTGATGAACTGGAGATTCGTTTTGGCATCGGTCTTGGGGAGATTCTAACAACTATCGATCCACGTCAAAGTATCGGTGCGGATGGTCCGGCTTACTGGGAAGCGCGCAAGGCAATCGAATTTATTCATGATTATAATGATTATGGGACCAGCCAATTAGCATTTTCTTCTGAATACAAGCAAATCGATCGTGTTATCAATCCTTTATTGACTTCTAGTGATTTTATAAGAGCCTCTTGGAATAAATCGCAGACAGATTTATTTGAAATTTTGGTGACAAATAAAATTTACCAAGAAGATTTTAAACAGAAACCGATTGCAGAGAAGATGAAATTAAGCCAGAGCGCCTTCACCAAACGCTTGAAGTCTAGCGGGATAAAACTCTATCTCCGCAACCGTCAAACTGTTATGAATTTGATTCTGCAGCTCAGTCAAAAAGAGGGATAAATCGATGAATTATTCTATTGTATCTAGTTTTTTAGTCCAAGAACCAATCTTGCTTGCTCTTTTTATCGCACATTTTTTAAGCGATTTTACGTTTCAGAGCCAGAAATTAGCAGAAGCGAAAAGACAAGATTTTCGCGCTTTATGCGTACATCTGATGATTGTTGGAATGCCGCTTTTGGCTTTAACACTTCTTGCACCAAATCAAAATGCTGATTTATTTTTTCAAGTATGGCTGAGCCACGTGGCTATTGATTATGTAAAATATTTTCTCAGCAAGCGTAGCTGGATTAAACTTTCATGGGAACCAGGTGTGTTTTTACTAGACCAACTTTTGCATATCAGCTGTATTGTCCTTCTTTATCGAGTAGTCGGAGTAAATATTACTACGCATTCATTTTGGGATATGTCGAGTTTTTTATTGCTACAATTATTTTTTATTCTCTTGATTGGGAAGCCTGTCAATATTGTCTTCAAGCTATTTTTCAGCAAATATCAGGTAGAAGAAGCGAGGGAACCGACAATTTCTGGTGCTGGAGCTTTGATAGGGCAGCTGGAACGGTTGATTATGGGAGTTTTTCTTCTTCTGGGGCAATTCACTGCCATCGGTCTTGTGTTTACAGCAAAATCGATTGCACGTTACGATAAGATTTCAAAGAGCCAGGCCTTTGCTGAATATTATTTGATTGGCTCGCTATTTAGTATTATTAGTGTGTTGGTTTTGTACGTTTTATTGATTTTATAAAAGAAAAAAAGTTTACATAATTTATTTTGTGTAAACTTTTTTGCTAGAAAGGAATTTTATATGATTATTTGGTTAAATGGTCCATTTGGGGTTGGGAAAACGACTCTTGCAAATCTTCTTCATCAAAAAATCCAGAACTCTATCCTTTATGATCCAGAGCAACTAGGTGATTTTTTTCAAGAAATTCTTCCAAAAGATGTCTGTCCCGATGATTTCCAGGATTACCCAATTTGCGAAAGACAACCCATCAGATTATCCGAGATTTAGCCACCAAAACAGGAAAGGTCATTATTGTCCCTATGACAATCTGTAAGAGAGAATATTATCAAGAAATCATCCAGCGGTTGATAGAGGATAAGATTCCCTTGGAACATTATAGTTTACTAGCAGACAAAACAACCATTTTAGAACGTTTAGATAATCGAGTCGCTGAAGACAATATTTGGGCAAAGCGACATCTTGACACTTGTTTAGAAGCGTTTGAAAGTCAGATTCCAGGACAAAAGTTGAACACGAACAGCTTAAGACCCGAAGAGGTTGCAATGGAGATTCTAGACCGCAGCGAGTTTGTTTAGTTGTGGGGATTTTACACACCCCCCACATATATCTTTCTGAAAAACTATAATTTTCTTGAAACATATCTGAGGTTATGCTATACTACTAATAGACCATTTAAGGAGATATTGTGATATGCGACGCGAGTTGTTACTAGAAAAAATTGATCAACTAAAAGGTATCATGCCTTGGTATGTGCTGGACTACTATCAGTCTAAGTTGGCTGTGCCTTATAGTTTTACAACCTTATATGAATACTTGAAAGAATACCGGCGTTTTTTTGAATGGTTGATGGATACCGGTTTGGTTACATCCGCTCATATTGCTGACATTCCGCTAGATACGCTGGAACATTTGACGAAAAAAGATATGGAAGCCTTTATCCTCTATCTACGAGAAAGGCCTTTGCTGAATGCCAACACGACTCAGAATGGGGTTTCTCAAACAACCATCAATAGAACACTATCTGCGCTTTCTTCCCTCTATAAATACCTGACGGAAGAGGTAGAAAACGAGCAAGGTGAGCCTTATTTTTACCGAAATGTCATGAAAAAGGTGTCTACCAAGAAGAAAAAAGAAACCTTGGCTGCGCGCGCGGAGAACATCAAACAGAAACTCTTTTTGGGTGATGAAACCATGGAGTTTTTGGACTATGTGGAAAATGAGTACCAGTCTAAGCTGTCTAAACGTGCCCTCTCCTCCTTCCAGAAAAATAAAGAGAGGGATTTAGCAATTTTGGCACTTCTTCTGGCGTCTGGTGTCCGCTTATCTGAAGCAGTAAATCTCGATTTAAAGGATGTGAATCTTCGAATGATGATTATCGAGGTGACACGCAAGGGAGGCAAACGTGATTCGGTCAATGTCGCGGGATTCGCTAAACCCTATCTTGAGGCTTATCTAGGTATCCGCCGGCAACGCTATAAGGCCGAAAAAACAGACCTCGCCTTCTTTTTGACTGAATATCGAGGACTTCCAAACCGTATTGATGCTTCTTCTGTCGAGAAAATGGTGGCCAAGTATTCAGCAGACTTCAAGGTACGGGTAACACCTCACAAACTTCGCCATACGCTTGCAACCAGGCTTTATGATGCGACAAAATCTCAAGTTCTGGTTAGCCACCAACTAGGCCATGCCAACACACAAGTCACTGACCTCTACACCCATATCGTCAATGATGAGCAGAAAAACGCCTTAGATAAACTATAAAAAGCAAGAGGTCAGCTCTTGCTTTTTGCGTAATTTAAATTATGTAAAATCACTTTAACAATTCTTTTAATTTTTCCTGATCAACATCTGGATAGTGGTCTAAGAAAGTCGAAATAGTTCGCAGGACAGCTGGGATATAACCTGCTTGGTCATTTTCAATCTGAAGAACCAAAAGCGGCTCGTGTAAGCTCATGCGGAGCAAGAACCAGCCATCTCCATAAGGATGGCTTAGGTCAAAGCGCACTCCTTCTTCATTCTCAGGATTAAAAGCAAAGCCCTCAATGTTTGTCTGCCGGAAATCATCAATAACCCCTTCACCGAGCGTACGATAATCTTCTGCTTCTAGTTTGAAACGCACTTCCTGGGTTTCAAGAGGCTGTTTTAACTGATCAATCAAGTCGTCCAAGGACTTCCCTTCTGTCTGAAGTTTTGGTAAGAGCATGAGGATTTTTGCTGCTACATACGTCCCATCATCTAAGAAATAATTTTCCTTGAAGGCTGCATGTCCAGAGGTTTCAATAGCTAGCTGGCAGTCGATTCCTGCTTTATTGGTTTCAATGGCCTTGTTGATGACATTACGATAACCTGAAATGTAGCGAATTTGCTTGCCTCCAAGGCGTTCTATGAAAACCTTCAGGTGTTCACTTGTCGGAGAATTGGTTACAATACTGGTTCCAGGATGTTCGGCGAGAACAATCTGACTGAGGACTGCAATCAGGTTGTTCCGGTTGAGGATTTGACCAGATTTAGTGACCAAGGCTGCGCGGTCAACGTCGGTATCAAAGATAATCCCTAAGTCTGCCCCTGCTGCAAGAACAGCCTGACGGATGCTTTCCATGGCTTCCTTATTGTCGGGATTGGGAACATGATTTGGGAAGGTGCCATCTGGGTCTAGGAATTGCGAGCCTGTGGTATCTGCACCTAACTCTGCTAAAACCTTCTCAGCAAAGAATCCACCCGCTCCATTTCCAGCATCAACGATGATATGGAGACCGCTCAGGGGCTTTTCTTGTCCGTCACAGGCTCTACGAATTTTGTCAACCAGGTCCTGGGCATAAGGTGTAATCAGGTCTGCCGTGGTCACACTTCCAAGGTGGGAAGCTGGTAAGTCTTCACTGTGCGAGAGGATGAAGTCAATGTCCTCGTGTTCTGCTCCGCCTTTTTCCGAAAAAATCTTAATGCCATTGAAGTAATAAGGCAGGTGGCTGGCAGTAATCATGATGCCGGCATGGCACTTGAACTGTGGGTACTGGGTGCTCATGAAGAGGGCTGGGGTAGTTGCCATACCAAAGTCCACGACTCGAACCCCCAATCGAACGGCTTCTTCTGTGAAGGCGGCGACCAAGTCCGGACCGCTGAGGCGGCTATCGCGGCCGATACCAATCTTAAGTTGGCCTTCTTGGAAGGCACTTGCTAGTTCGGAATCCTGAGTCAGCCAGTGGATGAGGCCCCGCGCAATCTGCTTCGTTGCCTGCGGTGTCAAATTGACAGCCTGCTCCTTTGTTGCAATCGCAATTCCACGGATGTCAGATCCGTTTTGCAAAACATGGTGGTGGGTCATAAGATTCTCCTTTGTATCTGTTACTTTCAGTATAGCACAAAAGCAAAACGCTTTCAAAATGAAAAAGTACAGTTTTTACCGTACTTTCTCTATGGTTACCTGAGTACCAATTTCTATCTGACTCTCTACTTGAATGGTCAACTCTAGCTGACTCAAGACACGTTTAGCTAGATAGAGTCCAAAGCCAGTTGCCTTTTGGTGCTCACGGCCATTGTAGCCTGTGAAACCTTCATCAAACAGTCGCGGAATATCTTCAGCCAGTATACCAATTCCCGTATCCTTGACCGAAATCCCCTTATCCAAGCAAATAGTCACACTGCCGCCAGTCTTATTGTATTTAAGGGCGTTATCAATGATTTGTGACAGAGCAAAACTTAGCCATTTCCTGTCGGTTTTTATGGACCAGTTACCATCTATGCTGACTCCAATTTCCTTCTGCAGGAATTGGTTTCGGTATTTTTTGACCACTTCGACCACTACTTCTCTCACTTCAACCTCTTCAAATCGAAAATCGCTGGAATGACTGGTCAGTTTGAGATAATTGAGTAAATTGGCTAAATAGTTGTCCAAACGCAGCAGCTGGTGGTTCACATCAGCTGGTTTTAACTGTTCTGTCTGGCTCATCAAAGAAAGAGCGGCCAGAGGGACTTTCATCTGATGCGACCACATTTTCACCATGGCTTGCAAATCTTCTTCTCTAGACTTGTAGTCTAAAAGCTGTTCCCGTGTAGCCTGCTTTTCTGCTTCAATGAGGCTGAGATAAGCCAAATCCACCGGTTTATTAAGCAAGGGCAAGGCCTCTTCATGCACATACTCTTCCAAAGCCTTCATACGCCTGTGAAATTTCCAGAAAAGACCAAAGGTTATGATGATTAGAAGGGTTAGGGATAAAAGCAGAGCGTTTTGCATAAATTCGGTGGGCAGCTGGTAGAGAAAGAAAAGCAGGATAAAACTACCAGCCAGCACCCCATAGCAAACATACAAACTCCTGTATTCTCGAAAAAATTTAGCAATCATTTAATAACGTACCCCACACCTCGGACAGTATGAATGCGGTTAAAACCTAACTCATTGATTTTTTTGCGCAGACGAGTCATATTGACATTGAGTGTATTCTGGTCGATGAATTCTTCATTTTCCCAGAGCTTTTCTAGCAGTACTTCCTTGGCAACTACCTGCCCTTGTTCCTTCATAAGAGTGGTTAAAATTTTTGTTTCTGTGAGTGAGAGTTGAATTTGTTGCTCTCCATTTGTAAACCGTCCGTCTGTACTCAGCTGAAACTCATCCAGTTTCAGATCTGTTGATTGGCTGAATTGATTGACTCGGCGTAGAAATGCAGCGATTTTGGCATCAAGAATCCCTAGCGAAAAAGGTTTTGATACAAAGTCATCACCGCCCATATTCATGGCCATGACTGCATTCATCTCATCATCACTAGAGGAAATAAAAATAATCGGCATGGTCATGGTTTTTCGAATCTCCGTCGTCCAGTAAAAGCCATTATAGTAAGGCAAACTAATATCCATGAGTACCAAGTCAGGCTGCAACTCTGCTACCTCTTGACTAACTGCACGAAAATTCTTCACACTATCCACTTGATAGGATTTGCCCAGATGCTGTTTTAAAATCTGGACAATCATTTCATCATCTTCAACGATATATATTTTTTCTTTTTTCATCATCTTCATTCTGCAAAAGCCAGGACACAGGCCTTGGCTTTTTATTTATATACTTCTTTTCGATGTCCGACTTCAAGGGCCGTTACAATCAATTTATCGTCCTCAATGCTGGCAATGACGCGGTAATTGCCGATACGGTACCGCCATTGGCCAGAACGATTGGCTGTCAAGGCTTTTCCATATTGTCTAGGGTTGTCGGTCACATGACTGGACAGATAGTTGGTAATCTGTTTTTGGGTAAATTTGTCCAACTTTTTTAACTGTTTGATAAAACGACTGGTCGGTACGAGTTTATAGTAGGTCTTCATCCGTCAACCCCAAGTCTTCCAACATTTCCTCCCAGCTAATCGGCTCAATTCCTTTGGCTAAGTCTGCTTCGTATTCTGCTAGGGCAATGTCTGCGACACGCGCATCGTACTCGTCTTCAAGTGCTTCAAGTGTTTTAGTCCGAATGAGTTCTGACAAACTCACACCTTCAAACTTTGCCATAGCCTGCATAAAGAGCTTGTCCTGCTCAGAAACTTTCAATGTAATAGCTGCCATTTTTCTCACCTCTTTTGGTATTCCTTTGGTATTACCATTGTAACACCATTTCCCCAAAAAAGCAAGAAATCCCGCATAAAGCGAGACTTCTGCTATCGTTCGATAATATGATAATAGGTTCGGCTTGTCCACTTATAAATAACAAAATAGATAAGAGCAACAGCAAGCAAGGTCACTCCGCTAACGCTGTATATCATGACAGACGATGTAACGCCAAACGACAGTAACATTTGCTTAAGCATAACCAGAGAGATGACAAAGTGCAGGGTCGCCATAGCAAGTGGCATGAAGAAGACCAAAAGTGTTTGAGAGTTAATCGTTTTCTTGACAGCTTGTTGGCTCATACCCACTTCCTGTAAAATCTTGTAAGATTTCTTGTCTTCATGTCCTTCTGAATACTGCTTGTAGTAGATAATCAAGGCTGCACCAAGCAAGAAACTAATGCCCAACAAGAAACCGGTAAAGAGGAAGCCGCCTGTGAAGCCTAGAAGCATATTCCCAAAGTCCGTTTTTTGCATGGCGTTTCCTAGATATTCACCATTTGCGTCAAGAATATGGTACATATCACCCGACTGCTCACCAAGGGAAGCAACTTCTTCCTTAGTCAAATCTGTAAAGACCCGGTAATCCAAGCTGACGAGATAGCCCCGAGGGTTATTGGCGGCATAGTAGTCACTAAAAGCGGCTAACACACTATCATCACTGACCACCATGACAGCAGCATTTAATGTGTTGGTTTTATCAGGGAAGATTGCCTTGTCCAAACTAAGGACATTTTCAAAAACCCTATCCCCTAAAGTTACCGTTTTCAAAGGTGATTTTTCGCTCGGACGAATAAAGGCAACTTGATTTTCAGCCAATTTAGGCAACTCATTACCCAGTTTTCTGAAATCATCTTGGGTAATAAAGTAGGTAAAAAACATCTTGTTAAAATCTGGATTAGCAATGGTTTCTGGATTGATGACAATCTCAGCTCCCCCATCGTAGACTAGACCAGCCTGATAGGTTAGGTATGCCAGACTATCTTCTGCTTTTTCTGGAAAATGGCTGAGCACCGATTGTTGAAAGGCACTTTCTCCTTGACTTCTATCCGCAACATTGTAGGTGATGGATGTTTCCTTCGGATAGAGTCCGCTTGTCATACTAGCCATGCCAGTATAGAGGGAAGTCGTTGTCGCAATGGTCACAAAGGCCATGACAGCTAAGAGCGTAATATTGGCCAAACCAGTGGCGTGCTGTTTCATCCGAAAAATCATCTGCGAGGTGGTAATAAAATGCTCAGGCGTGTAGAAATACCGCTTGTTTTTCCGACGCATTTTCAAATACCAGGTCATAAAACTGATATAGAAAAGATAGGTACCAGCAATGACAAAGAGCACTGCGACAAAGAATCGCCAAATCACACCGATTCCCGCTGTTTTGGAAGATAGTGATAGGTAGTAACCAACCCCAAGGCTAAGAACTCCAAGAGCTGCTAACAGTAGATTTCCTCTGGGCTCCTTCTCTCCTTTTTCACTAGCCCTAAATAAAATCAGCGGACTGGTTTTGCCGATTGTCCGAATGGCCAGCAATTCCAAGATAAAGAAGATACCAGCAAAGAGAAAAGCAGTCATACCAAAGGCCAACGGTGAAATGCTAAAGTGAAGTTCTCCGTATTTCGTCAAATTAACAAAAATCAGATAAAGGACATTGGAGAAAACACTAGCGAGTACAGAACCCAATACGACAACTAGCAAGAAAATGAGTATCAGTTCCAAACTAGCAATCAGGGAAACCTTCTTCTTGTTCATCCCCAGCATATTGTAAAGTCCAAACTCTCTAGCCCGTTGTTGCATGAGAAAATTGAAGCTATAAATTTCCATGATCAGCGAGAAAATAGTCAGGACAACCACCCCGAGTCCGATAGATATAGCGCCTGACCCCATAGATTTCATGACTGGACTAAGCATGAGTAAAAACATGGAACAGATTAGGGTAAAAAGGACGAGACTGGCTAAAACAAAGGGTGCAAATACGCCGATGGATTTTCGGATATTTTGCCCAGCAAGTTTGAGATAAAACATCTACTCACCCCCTAAAAGTGCGGACATGTTGAGCGAAATTTCCTTGGCAAAGTCTTGATTGCTCTTGCCCGCTTTATATAATTGATGGAAAATCCGTCCGTCCTTGATAAACAAGACCCGTTTAGCATGACTGGCTGCGTTGGCTGAGTGTGTAACCATCAAGATCGTTTGTCCATCTAAGTTAATATCCTCAAACAGATTCAGCAGGTCTTCTGAATTGCGATAGTCTAAGGCGGCAGTCGGTTCGTCCGCTAGGACAATCTGTGGCTGCGTAATTAGACTGCGAGCAATAGCCACGCGCTGCTTTTGACCACCAGACAATTCAAAGGGGCGTTTTTTCAGTAAATCTTGAATCCGTAGTTTCGGTGCCAGGACCTTCAACCGTTTTTCCATCTCTTGATGACTCTCACGCGCTAAGACCAGAGGTAAAAAGATATTGTCTTGAATAGACAGAGTGTCCAAGAGATTAAAATCCTGAAAAACAAAGCCTAGGTTTCGTAAACGGAAATCAGCCAGCTTGCCTTCCTTGATTTTGGTAATGTCCTGATTGTTCAAGATGACAGATCCTCTGGTCGGTTTATCCAAGGTCGCAAGAATATTGAGAAGGGTTGTCTTACCTGACCCGCTTTCTCCCATAATGGCGATAAATTCGCCCTCTTCTACCTTAAAATCCACGTCTTGGAGAGCACGAGTTTCCTCTTTTGAAAAGCGCGTGCGATAAATTTTTTCTAAGTGATTGATTTCTAATAACATACAAACTCCTAATTTTCTATTTCATTATTGATACGATCTGATTCAGCGATATTATCTTCTAAATCTACCTTATAATAACCATCCTGGACACCGATGGCCCATTCCTTGTTAGTTGTTACATAGAGATTATTCAAGGATACTGTCTTTTTCACTGCCTCTTCTTCTTTGACAAGGGGCCATTCCATAAACTTGACTCTAGTATGCCATAAATCTCATACTTTGCAACTCATGGGCGAGCTCTTCTAAGAATAAGGCTTGTTCCATGAGTTCTGACTTCTCTTTTTCTGAGAATACTCTTTTTTCAATGTTCTTGGCTTGTAAAAATTTGAATGACATGATCAATTCCTACTTTCTTTTCTTCATGATTCTATTATAAATCCTTCTGAGGTTTCTACTCTTACAATCATCGCTTCAAAACTTACAGCTTTGTAAGGAAAAGAAAAGAGCCAGACATAGTCCGTCCGACTCTCATTAGAACATCAATGGCTGTTGCTCCTCAGTGCGGAACACTGTGGAAGATGGGAATGAAGCTAACTTTGAAACAGCTTTTCAGGTGACAAATCAAAAACCGCTACTGAATCCGCAAAACTGACACAAGAATGTCTGAACTTGATTTTCACAGAACTGTAAACCACCCCATACTTGATTAAAAAGTTAAGAGCAAGGGAGTCAGAAGATGACTTCTTACGCCCTTGCTCCATGCAGTTTTATTTTGTCTCACCAATGAAAGCAATCATTTCATCCAGTAAGGCCTTATTATCAGCCACTAAGAGATAGGCATCATTGCCTTGTAGCTCAGCAAAGGCATCTGGCATACGCTTGACAGTCTTAAGATAAGCAGCGTAGCGTTCCTTGATTTCATCTGCTGTGTAAACATAGTCAGTCTTATCGCGACGGGTTGCAACTAGACAGTATTGCGGTTCAAAAGGACGCTCTCCGACAGTCCCACCTGTTACAATAGTCGCATAATCATGGAAAAGGTCAATCGAATGCGCATAATTGTAAGCTTCTACCGTGAATCCGCCTGCCATGCGATTATTGTATTCAATAGCAATATAATCATCACCATTCTTGAAGAACTCAATATGGAAAAAGCGTTCCTTCATTCCAAAGGCTTTGATGATGTCACGACCGTACGCCACCAGCTTGGGACCCAATTCTTTCTCGATAAAGTAGGCATTGTCCTTGTTTGAAAGAATGAGTTCTAACGGTGTATGAACATAGGTCAAGCCCGTCTCAAAAACGACATTTCCTTTGGCATCTACCAAGCCATCATAGGTTGTGATGGTATTGGAATTTACAAATTTTTCAAAGAAGTAAACTGTTTTCCCATCCCAAGCTTCCTTGAAGGTCTCTACATCAGCCTTTTTGGTCAATTTAAAGGTTCCAGAAGCTCCAACCCCATTATCAGGCTTGGCAATCATGGGGAAACCGATGGTTTTCACTGCTTTTTCAATATCTTTTACCGTTTTTACGACCTGCCCAGGGACAACTGGAACACCAGCCTTGGTAAAGAATTTTTTCATTTCAGACTTGAACTTGGTCTTCTTTAAGTTTGCTGGCTTGGCACCAAAGATATTAAATTGCTCACGCAGGGCAGCATCCGATTCCAACCAGTGCTCATTATGCGACTCAACACGATCGATTGGCCCGTGTTTATAGATGAGAAATGCTGCTGCCCGCTTGACTTCATCCAGATTTTCTAAATTTTCTACGCGGAAATATTCCGTAAGAGCAGCGCGGAGCTCCTCAGGAAGTTGGTCATAAGGCTCTTGACCAATCCCCAAAACGGTCACACCCTCTTTTTTGGATAATTCAATCGTGAATGGCTGGAAATTTTCAGGATAAAAAGGTGATATTACAAGATAATTCATAGGCATAGTCCTTTCTTACAAACCAAGTGTATGCAGGAAGAAGGGCATTTGTTTTCTCCACCATACCCAATCGTGGGCTACATCAGTTCCCCAAGTATCAAACCAGGCAGGGATATTCTTCTCCTCAAAGGCATGTTTAAGATTGTAGAATGATTCCAATCCATCCTGTTCCCAATCACCGAGACCTGTACACACGATGATGTCAGCCTGGCGATAACGGTCGATAAACCAACCATCATTTTGATTCCAGATATAGTCTGCAGGGGAATTTTGATAGACCGCATCGTCATAACCATAGTCTTGATTGTTGTTGAAGAAACGTGCGTCATATACACCAGAAAGGGCGATAACCTTATTAAAGACATCTGGGTGCTGCAAGAAGAAGTTAAGAGCGTGGTAGGCCCCCATAGAGCAACCAGTTGTCATCATTGGATCAAACCAACCGGTCTTATGCTTGATAAATGGAACAGCTTCTTCAATCACATAGCGTTCAAAGGCACGGTGAGCTTCTGCCTTATCATGGACAGATTTCCAATCTGCCAACCAACTTTCTTTATCATAGCTGGTCAAGGTGAAAAATTGAACATGACCTGCTTCGATGGATCCTCTGCAGGCTTCAATCATACCAAAATCAGCATATTCATTGTAAGAACCGCCTGATGAGGCAAAGACAACTACTGGAATACCAGCATGTCCATAATGATTAAGGTTCATTTCGCGGCCAAGATTTCCTGACCAGTGGCTTAAAAATTCTACGTGCATGTGTTTATTCCTTTCACTTACCATTTTTCGCTTAAAAAGCGGAAACAATTCGGCAGATGCATAGCCCAAGCTTCTTCGTTGTGGATAGCACCTGAAGCAATCTCGATTGTGATATTTTCTAATTGGACTCCCCCTGCTATCAACTGGCGATAATAAGACAGGGAGGAGTTGATGTAGGCCTGTTTAATATTTCCTGCCATGAGGGTCTTGTCGGTATCATCTGCTTCCTCCGTACCCACATAGATGTAGATACGCTGGTCTGGATCCAATGCCTGACGCTCAATATAGCGATCAAAGGCTTCTTGATGGAGCCAGTTGGCTGATGAAAATACCCCTAGGCAGCCAATCTGATCCTGGTAGGCCAATCCCATAAATTGGGTGATATTTCCCCCCAACGAAGAGCCAATCATGGCTGTATGAGCCTTGTCTGGTTTGGTTCGGTATTCCTTGTCAATAAAGGGTTTGACCACATCCATGATAAATTCTGCATACAAGGTTCCTTTTCCGCCAAATTGAATCCCTGGAATCCCCATTTCGCTGTATTTCCAGGCAGCATACTCGTGCATCCGCTCCAAGCCATCGTTATCAATAGCCACGATAATCATCTTAGGGATGTCGGGATTGCGCTTGATGGTTGGAATGGTTTTCCAAGAATGCCCCGAATAGGATTCCTTGCTGTAGAGAACATTTTGCCCGTCATGGAAATAAACCACGGGGTAGCTAGTGTCGGTGTCTTCTTGGTAATTCTTTGGAAGCAAGACACGAACGCGGCGCTTCTGATGGGTATAGGGAACCTGCAATTCATGGGTTTTCATGTCAAGGTAAAAATAGGATTTATTCACTTACAAACTCTCTTTTCAACTAATATTAGACTATTATAGCATATTTTCAATGAAATATTCAGAAAATTTAGTTATTAACTGGTAACATCCGATTATTCCGAACAAATCAAGACAACTTGGCCTGGTAGGCTTGCCTGTACCCTTCCAACTCTTTCAAGTCAGAACTGGTCAAGTCTTCAAAAACCTCCAAAATAATGTCTTTCTTATCCCGCTTCCACGTGGCAACCAACCGTCCCTTGTAATAGACAGTCGGTTTGATAATGCCTGTCAAGGTATAGATTTGGCGGATGTGTTTGGGATCAAAAAATGGATTGGCCTTCTTTTCATAGCCCAGCAAGAGCTGGTCAAAACCAGCTATGAAGAGGCAATCTGGCAGTTCTGCTTCTTCCAAATCCCCCAGATAAAAGCGCTCCTCACCAGCAACTTGGATGGTTTTTAAGTCCAGCTGCTTCATCCAATCAAGTACGGTTGCCTTATTTTCCTTGAAATAATAACGGGCATCAGCCAGACTGACAGGTCCAAATCCTGAAAAATACCGCCGCGCAATTTCCAACTCTGCTTCTTTCTTGGGCAGGGGTTGGAAATCCTTGAGCAAGTGAAAACGCTTGGCCCCATACTCTTGGTAGATTTCTCCCCTCTCAACCATATAGCGCAAGAGCCCGCCCCAGGCATTGAAAATCCGCTTTTCATCTTCTAGGCTAATCTTCTCTGCTCGACAGAGGTCCTTTATCTGGTCACGGGTCAGAGCTCCCTGACTCAGCCCCTCCAAGATAACCTGGTGGAATCGCTGCTTGGTTTTGGGGCTTAATTCATCCCGCCACTCAGTTTGTAAATAGGAGGTATCAGCCATACGCCCCTCGTGAATATAAAGGGGAATTTCAGATTTGAGATAGGCATGGACAGTCCTGCGGATAGACCATTGGCGAGTCAACTTTTCCTGCCAATCTGCCTGCTGAAAATCCTTCCCCGTCATCCGATTCCGAAAACCAATATGGACATAGGGCTGGAACTGGGCCTGCAGGCCATTGAGATTTTGACAAATTTGTTCAACAGACTGTCCCTCCAGCAAGCCCTGCTTCTTGAGAACAATCCCCTTCCAAGTCTCCTGATTCATAACTTCCCTCTTTCAACTTTACTAAGTCCAGTATATCATAAAAGACACCCGAAGGTGTCTGGGAGATTATTTCAACCTTTTATAAATATCGGAGCGATGTCCTACATGGAGATTGAGCAATACCAACTCTCCTTCGTCAACGACAGCAATGATACGATAGTTTCCAACACGAAAGCGGACATAGCCAGCTAAGTTGCCTGTCAAATACTTTCCAGGAGAACGTGGAAAATCCACATCCACCAGATGCTTATCAATCCACCTGGCAATCTTCCGACTAATACCTTTATCAAGCTTATCCATATCTTCGAAAAAACTAGGAGCGTATTCAACCCGATATTTAGCCATAGCGCTTCATCATCTCATCGTGACTGTGAGTTTTCTTACCACTGTCAGCCCACTCTTGATAGGTAGTCTCTGCCTTGGCAATATCGTACATATCTTCCAGCTTTTCTAAAACCGCTTCGCGAATAAAATCTGTCTTGGTCATGTGTTGACCAGCAGACACCTCTTCAATCAACTGGACCAAATCTTCATCAAAGCGCACTGCGATTGGTTTTGATAAGGTTGGCATATTGACACCTCCGAATGTTTACTATGTAAACATTATAATCTGAAATGTAAAAAAAGTCAATGATGTACACATAAGACACCCGAAGGTGTCCTGTACATTATGCTTTCACAATGGGAATCCATAGTTCCATTTGGTAGTCTGGGGAACTCATCTCTCCTTCAAAATAGTACTCAAAATCTGGTGCACCTGAATGGCGATAGCCGTGTTCAGGAAAAAAAGTTTCTAGCGCATAACGCCATCCTGCATGAATAGATTGAGGAATGGGGCCTGTTAGGGTAAAAATAGCATAGTCAGCTTCGTGAACATCAAGAAGTTCTAAGCCTAACTTAGTCGCTTTTTCCCTATCTGTGACATCATAAGCAGCCATATAATTAATCGTCTCGTCCGCTTGAGCTAATGTACAAACTCCAAAGGACTGCCCACTTCCTAGAGTAGCTAACTCTTCATAAGTATGGTTCTTGAACAAGTCTTCCCATACCTGCGGACACACTTCATTACTGATTACTGTGCGAAGAAGCCCAGCAACTGTAAAACTAGCCTTCTTTTCAATACGAACATCCATTTCTTCACCTCCTTGGACAGTTAATGATAGTTGCAAGGGTAAGACGACCTTAAAGGGAAAGCCCTTGCGTACTTGACTGGGAGAAATCTGATGAAATTGCTTGAAGGTAAATGCAAAAGAATCTGAAGACTCATACCCATATTTAAGCGCCATATCTATAATCTTTGCTTCTCCTTCACGAATGTCCACAGCAGCTCGCGTTAACTTTCGTAACCGAATGTATTCAGACAAGGACATATCTGTCAGGATCGAAAAGAGTCGACTAAACATAGGAAGGGAATATCCTGATATTCGCAAAAATTCCCGTTCATCGATTTCGCTTTCTAAAACGGACTCTAGATAACGTATGGTTGTATTGAACTCTTTTATCATCAACTTCTCCTTTCCCTATCAGTTTATCATCTAACATCCAAGTTTTCCCGATACTTTCCGTCAGAAAACTATCGGTTTAAACCGCCAAAAACTCTTCCAAATCCTTGAGGGAACGCTCTGCTATGGCTTCGTAGCGTTCCTTCTTATCGCGGATACGGGGGCCGTCCAGCTCCTTGATGATACCAAAGTTGACATTCATGGGCTGGAAGTGCTTGCTTTCGGTATGGGTGATGTAAAATGGCAGAGCTCCGATGGCTGTGGTCTGTGGGAAGATGACGGGCTGTTCGCCACGGAAACGGCGAACAGCGTTGATACCGGCCACTAAGCCAGAGGCGGCAGACTCGACATAACCTTCTACTCCTGTCATTTGACCTGCAAAGAAAAGATTGGGATTTTTCTTGGTCGCAAAGGTCTGTTCCAATAAGTTTGGCGAATCCATGTAGGAATTGCGGTGCATAACGCCGTAGCGGACAAATTCCGCATTTTCAAGCCCTGGAATCATCTGAAAGACCCGCTTCTGCTCACCCCACTTGAGATGAGTTTGGAAGCCGACAATGTTATAAAGGCTACCTGCTGCGTTGTCCTGACGGAGTTGGACAACTGCATAAGGTGTCTTGTATTCGCCGTCACGAGGTCCCTTGTAATCTTCTGGGTATTCCAGCCCAACTGGCTTCATTGGGCCATATAGCATGGTCTTGATACCACGTTTGGCCATGACCTCAATAGGCATACAGCCTTCAAAGTATTTTTCTTTTTCAAAGGAATTGAGCGGTGCTTCCTCGGCTGAAATCAAGGCCTCATAAAAAGCGGTAAACTGCTCCTTGTTCATCGGAGCATTGAGATAGGCAGCCTCTCCCTTGTCATAACGGGACTTGAGATAGACCAAGTCCATGTTAATGGTCGAGCTATCCACAATCGGTGCTGCCGCATCGTAGAAGTAAAAACCGTCGCCACCATTGAGCGCGTGAATCTTTTCTGCTAGGGCGTCAGATGTCAGAGGCCCAGTCGCAATAACCGTAATGGCATCTTCTGGAATCTCTGTAATCTCGCCACGAATGACCTCAATCAGGGGATGGTTGTGAATCTCATCTGTGACTGCTTGAGAGAAATTCTCACGGTCCATAGCCATAGCCCCGCCAGCAGGCACACGGTGGGCCTCGCCAGCACGCATGATAATGGAATCCAAGCGACGCATTTCTTCCTTGAGCAGACCGACAGCGTTGGTCAAACTATCGCCACGGAAAGAGTTGGAACAAACCAACTCGGCAAACTTGTCGGTCTTGTGCTGAGGAGTCGGTTTGACACCCCGCATTTCGTAGAGTTTGACAGGAATGCCACGTTTGGCAATCTGATAAGCAGCTTCTGAGCCAGCCAAGCCAGCTCCGATAACGTTGATATGGGTTTGAGACATGAAACTAATACCTCTAGCCAGAAT
>CAMBAD010000017.1 GCA_945864085.1 uncultured Streptococcus sp. | reverse complement strand
TCTTCTGACCATTAACTTCTTTGTAGAGTGTAAAGTTAACACTCAAGGGACGCTTACCATCTTGGTCGTTGGCATCTTTCCAAGTCTTGGTAACAGTAAAATTAATCAACTCTGGTGTGTATTTATTAGTAATTGTACGGGTATCTTGATCGATGACCGGAGCCTCGTAGCCACTGACTTGTCCCTCAGAAATAGTGTAGGTAATCAACTGACCTGCGGCATCAAATACTGGCAACTCCGTTACTTGACCAGTCCAACTCACGTCTGTTGCAGAACCAGTCATTGTCAAGGTTTTATCCGTTAACTGTGTACCATTGGCAAAAATATCAACAGTAATTGAGGCTGGACGCTTGCCATCTTGGTTGTTGGCGTCATCCCAATTTTTTGTAATCTGAAGGCTAGTCTTAGCATTCGGATTCTTGGTATTTTTTACCGTCTTAACCGTACCATCTGCATCAATGGTTACCTTAAATGGTGTTGGATCGATAACGTAACCCAGCGGAGCAACTATCTCTGTAACCGTAAACTCCCCAACAATTTCATCCTTGGTAAAGACCTTGGTCGCTGTTCGCCCTTTGGCATCGGTAGGATTTAAAATAAATTCCTCGCCGCTCGGGGCTGTTACCTTGAAAATTGCCCCTGGCAACAACTGACCAGTCACAGAGTCCTGTTTGTATAGGACCAAACTACGACTAATATCTGCCGTGATAATCCCGCCTGAGGTGATTTGGCTAGAGCGCTCGATATAATGTTCAAATGTATTTGGACGAATTTCATTTTGAGGAAGCAACTGCCCATCAACTTCCATCTTGACCGTATTGGCTACGATAGAACCATCTTCTGGAGAGGTTGTGCTATAGCTGAGCATAAATGCGCTATTGCCTGGGTTTGGAATGGTGAGAGTAAACTCTGTGTAGGTCGCATTAAAAGTGACCGTATAATCCGTACCCAATTTCAAAATTTTTGCATTTGAAATAGAAGACAAACTGTTTGTAAACGAGCCCGAGCGAAGAATAAAGGTCTCTGGGATAAACTGCATTGGCGCACTGCTGTCAGGTATGACATCCGTTATGATGATAGGACTCGAATAGCTTTTCTGCTGGGTATTGATACGAACAGTCCACGAATGGATATAGTTGCCTTGCTTACCCAATACAGCTGAATTATAAGGTTTATTGAGAATAGCACCACCAATCTTAGCATAGTTCTCCCCAGCAGTATTGATTGTTCCTGGAGGCAGCTTGGCTTTTACTGTCACCAAGTGGGTCAGGGGATTGGCCAGTTCGGAAGTCTCATAAGGCCAAGACATATTGGCCCCTACTGTAGCAGTTTCAAAATCAAAGAAGAAGCTGCCCTTCACTCCCGTAGCTACAGTCTTCGCGTAAAAATCCGCCAAGTTCTGCAGTCTAACAGTAACCAAGCCACCTTTGCCTGCACCATTTGAGGTCATGCTAAGGACAGCTAATTGGACCTGGGTGTCCTTGTCTGTCAAAGGAAAAGTTGTCCCATTTCCAATCGTTGTCCCCTCTGGAACGGTAAAGGTAAAGACATCCCCATCTTGCAAGTTAGAGCCATAGTGGGATAAGTCAAAGTTGATAAAATAACTGTACTTTCCACCTTCATTCAGCTGATAGACACCGTCAATAAGAGTGGCCTCACGTAAGTTTGCTGAATCCCACAATTTCACTTCGGTGATTGCATTAGACAAGGTTTGGGCTTGAACGGTCTCTGCCCCCATCTTCCCACCTAGTATCATGAGAATAGGTAACAATAGAAGCCATACCCATTTTTTGATATTCATTTTTTGCTCCTTTTCATAATCACTTTTATTTATCAAAGCAATAAAACGCCTTATATTGTAACATACTCGCTAAATTAGCTCAAATATTACGCTCACTCCAAGTTATGAAATGAGCTAAAATTAGCTAGAAAATCCGACTGCCTTGCGCAGGGCGCAGCAATACTCTTCAACATTCAAATTGCTACTATGTTAACTAGCCTTGGCGAACTTCAGTTCTTCATTTCTTACCAAGATTTGATGTTTACTACTATTCATATAAAATCAAAAATAGCATTCTACTGCTGACTTGCGCCTGGATTGTTCGTTTTTTGCATAAAAACAAAGCTATTATATAATGGTTGTCCATAATATATATAACAAGCAACCCTTGTAATCCTGCTAGTTATGAGTATCACGGAATATAAAGATAGTACAAATGATTATAAAAATACCAGCCGCTAGAAGTTTTCCTAACGGCTGGTATCAGTAACTTCTTATTTTAGTAAGACCAGCACAAGACCAGTCAATACAGTTATCAGCTTACTTCTTAGAAGTTCAAAAGCGCCAAGAAGCTTTCAGCTTCAAGTGAAGCACCACCAACAAGGGCACCATCCACATCTGGACATGCCATGTATTCAGCAACGTTTGATGGATTTACAGAACCACCGTATTGAACACGAACTTTGTCAGCCACTTCTTGACCAAAATCAGCTGCAACAACGTCACGAACAGCTTTACACATGTTTTGTGCATCGTCTTTAGTAGCTGATTTGCCAGTACCGATAGCCCAGATTGGCTCATAAGCGATAACCAGAGAAGCAACTTGCTCAGCAGTCAAGTCTTTCAAAGCAGCAGATACTTGAGCACCTACAAATTCAACAGCCTTACCAGCCTCGTAAGTTTCAAGAGACTCACCACAGCAAATGATTGGTGTCAAACCGTTACGGAAAATTGCGTGTGCTTTTTTGTTGATGTCTTCATCAGTTTCGTGGAAGTAGTCACGACGCTCTGAGTGACCGATAACAACGTAGTTCACACCCATTTCAGCCAATACTTTTGGAGAAGTTTCACCAGTGAAGGCACCTGCGTCTTCAAAGTAGCAGTTCTGAGCAGCAACTTTCAATTCAGAATCCTTAGCGAACCACAAGAGAGCGTTCAAATCAACAGCAGGAGCTGCGATTGCTGCTTCAATCTTGTCACCAGCAGGCAATTTACCTGCAATCGCCTCAACAAAAGCTTGTGCTTCTTGAGGGTTTTTGTTCATTTTCCAGTTTCCAGCAATGATTGGTTTACGTGACATTTCACATACCTCTTCTTTTTTATTTTACAAACTCCATTATAGCATAGTTTCATCTATAATTAAAGCCAATTATAAGAAATACTGATAAAAGTCTCTGGGAATCATTGAAAGTTAAATTAGTCCTCTAGCAGCACATTGATGACAATAATTCTTCCCACGTTGTAAAATGTTATAAAAAATTAACATTTTGCTTGACAGGGTTTTGCGATTATGATATATTTATAACACAAAAAGTTAGAAATAAATAACATTTTAAAAATGACGAATTGAAGCTAGCTCAAAAAATAATAAAGGATGATTCTCATGCTTAAAAAATACTCTTGGCCTCTGGCCTCCCTCATCTTAACTGGGGCTATCTGGTTTCTGACCCCTGCTTCTGATCCGGCATGGATAAAAAATTGCATCTTTACTGGCTTTCTGATCTACCTGCTTCTCATCTTCCTCTTCATTTCTAAACTTCCCAAGCCAGACCCAGATGAGCCCTCCTATTTTGGTTTGTCTGAAAAAATCTATACGGTGACACTCTTAGCCGCTATGGGAATCTATAGTAAAGGCATTTGGGTCATCACTCCCGCTACAAATCCCAGCTGGATCAAGGATGTCTTCCTAGGATTTGGACTCTTCTTGTTGATGGCTTTCTTCCTCTATTTTGCTTTTAAAAAGGTGGACGAGAAGCCAGACGATCGCTTCTATACCAATCTGGCCAAGGCCGCTTGCCTAAGCCTGTGCCTTGTCCTTCTCAGCCTAATGATTCTTACTATCATTACCTTCTTCCAGCCCTTCACTCTCACGGCTGGTATGATTCTGATTTTCAGCGCCACTATGATTCTCGCCTTTGACTTTGCCTTTTTCTTCTTTGAAAAGAGAGGTGGTTAAGATGGCCAATATCATCACCAATCTCAAAGAATACCGAAAAGCAAAGAAAATCAGCCAACAGGAACTGGCCCAACTGGTCCGTGTCCGTCGGGAAACCATTGTCCACCTGGAAAACAATCGCTACAATCCCTCTCTCGAGATGGCCTTGAAAATTGCGGAAATTTTTGACTGCCATGTCGAAGAACTTTTTCAACTCAAAAAGGAGGCAGAAAATGACTAAAACCATGACTTGCTCCTATTGCGGAGCTTCCGATACCGTCCTATGTAAACAGCCCCACGGCTATGCTAGCGTAACTCCTGCGAATAAAAAAATGGCCTTTAACGGTCAAACCCTTTATCATGACATCTGCAAATCTTGCGGCACCGTGGTCCGTTCCTTTATCAATGAACCTGAAAAATTGTAGAAAAGGCAACAAGGGAGTGGGACAGAACTCGACCAATCCAAGAAGAGTTCTTCTCCGCTCCCTTTAATCCACTACCTCACGATAGTCAGACTTGTGAATCGCTACTGGTTTCATCGGTAGCAGGTACCCACGGAGGACCTACACTTCTGATGTACGACATGCCTGTCATATTAGAAAACCCCACTAGCCGAGGCTAGTGGGGTCCAATGTTAAGTTGTCTGACTTAAATTGTTATTTCTGGGAACTCAATCGAATTAAGCTTCGATTGCTGTAACCATACCTGAACCAACAGTACGTCCACCTTCACGGATAGAGAAAGTAGTACCTTGTTCAACGGCGATTGGGTGGATCAATTCAACGTCGATAGTAACGTTATCACCAGGCATTACCATTTCAGTACCTGCTGGCAATTCGATTGAACCAGTTACGTCAGTTGTACGGAAGTAGAACTGTGGACGGTAGTTGTTGAAGAATGGAGTGTGACGTCCACCTTCTTCTTTAGTAAGGATGTAAACTTCACCTTTGAATTTAGTGTGTGGGTTGATAGAACCTGGTTTAGAGATAACTTGACCACGTTCGATTTCGTCACGTTGTACACCACGAAGAAGCACACCAACGTTATCGCCGGCAAGACCTTCGTCAAGTTGTTTACGGAACATTTCAACACCAGTAACAACTGCTTTAGATTTTTCTTCTTGAAGACCAACGATTTCGATTTCGTCGTTGACACGAACAGTACCACGGTCGATACGTCCTGAAGCTACAGTACCACGACCAGTGATTGAGAATACGTCCTCGACTGGAAGAAGCAATGGCTTGTCAGTATCACGTTCTGGTTCTGGAATGTACTCATCAACAGTGTTCATCAATTCCATAACGATGTCTTCGTACTTAGAGTCACCTTCAAGAGCTTTAAGAGCTGAACCTTGGATAACTGGAAGATCATCACCTGGGAAATCGTATTCTGAAAGAAGGTCACGGATTTCCATTTCAACCAACTCAAGCAATTCTTCATCGTCAACCAAGTCAACTTTGTTCATGAAGACGATAAGGTGTTTAACACCAACCTGACGTGAAAGAAGGATGTGCTCACGAGTTTGTGGCATTGGACCGTCAGTTGAAGCTACTACAAGGATCGCACCGTCCATTTGGGCAGCACCAGTGATCATGTTTTTAACGTAGTCCGCGTGTCCTGGAGCGTCGATGTGAGCATAGTGACGTTTTTCAGTTTCGTACTCAACGTGTGCAGTGTTGATAGTGATACCGCGCTCGCGCTCTTCTGGAGCAGCATCGATAGACGCATAGTCTTTAGGTTGGTTAACTGATGAAGGCAAGCGACGTGCCAATACAGTTGTGATAGCTGCTGTCAAAGTAGTTTTACCGTGGTCAACGTGTCCAATTGTACCAATGTTAACGTGGGGTTTACTACGATCGTATTTTTCTTTTGCCATTTTGGTAAAAGCCTCCAATAAAATATATTTTATAGATAGACAGTAGGCAATACAGTCTAACTTTACCTTACTATTCTATCAAATTGTAGCAGAAATGCAAGCATTTTCTATTTTTTTTACGATTTCCTTGAATACTTCTTATTGTATTCCAGTAGCATACCCCGCTCAATTCCCCTGTACAAACTCAACTGAACTGCTTTCGATTGTTTCCGATTTAATTAACCTCCAGCTGGTAATACGGCTGATTTTGAACAGAAGTTCCAATGCTAGAAGCGTATATCCAGTCAGCATTTTCTAGCTGTGCAAAATCCTCTGCTCTGCCTGTTAGGATAACACCAGCGAACTCAATCCGATCAATGTCTTCTTGCTTGGCAAAGTCTACACTGCCAAATTGGTCCAAGAAAGCCTTAATATCATCAGATAGGTGGCTATTATATGAGGACAGTTGAGGCAACTCAAGCAACTTTTTCATAGAAGTAAATGGTTGCCACTCCTTTGCGTCACCAGGAAGATTTGGATCGTGGGTATACAGCTGCAAATCTTCTTTTTTCAGTCCAAATAGTTGGTCGATTCGGAAATTAGTGCTGTCCTCTTTAGACTGGGTCCCGATCCAATACCAGTTTTGTTTCAGATTTGATGGGAGTATTTCCTGCAATTCTCCGTAGCTATATGGCTTGTCAAAGGTAATCGCGACCTCCACTAACTGATTGGACATCTCCTTGACCAGTGGCAACTCATCAGTCGGCGATGTGGCCAAACTATTGCTCGACAGGACCTCTGTATTGAAAAACAAAGGAAGTTTCGACCACGTTTGTCTATCATAGGAAGCTCCTCTTTTTTCGGCTGGACTGTCTTGGGAAAAATCAAAGTAATCCCCCATAAAGTCATAGTGGTATTCGTAGTCACCGAAAGCAACTGGCACTCCTGCCAGATCCTTATTGCGGTCAGCGTGTACTGCCCCAGCAAACATACCTGTGGCTTTATAGTAATAAGTAGAATATTCTATATTTGGATAGGCGAAACGGGACAAGAGCTCGTGTTGCCAGTAAACCTTGTCAGCATTCCTCGCTGTCAAGATTTGCAGTGTCTTCAAAGTCCCTCCTGTTAATACCAACAGGCCCAAGATGGACAAGCCAACCGTTTTTACGAATTGCTTTCTTTTGCTTTTCTTTGCTGCAAGTTCAAAAGTCTTCATAATTATACCCCTTCTCCTTCAATCGTTTTGCTAAGTGTTTCCGTCCCCTATGGAGATGGATTTTGACCAGGTTTTGACTCACTCCTAGGACATGTGCTACCTCTTTGACCGTCATTTCTTGGAAATAATACAAGTCTATAACAAGCTGATACCGATCAGGCAGGTCTGCTACTGCTTGGTAAAGCGCTTGGTAGGATTTGTCGTCAAATTTGACAAAATGCTCCTGATGGAAAAACTCCTTTTGCAAGAGGTCGTGATAATGCTTATCACGCCTGTATTTGTCAATATAAGCCCGAATGGCTGACCGATAGAGCCAGGCCCTTAATTTCTCGAAAGGAAGGATAAGCTCAGACTCTAAAATTTTGACCAGCACATCTTGGGCAATATCCTGACTATCTGCTTGAGTGGCGCCTGACTTTTGCAGATAATAGGAAATCTCTTCAGCTATACCGACAACTTCTTTTTCATATTGGTCTAATTTGATGCTTTTCCCCTCCCTTCATAACTATAACGAATGAAATTGAATTTGGTTACACTCTTTTTAATAATTCTACTCTATTATTGGCTAAAGAAGCAATAAAAATGCAGCAAGCAACGGTTCGGACAAGCAGATACTCCATGAACACCAAGCATAAAAGAATTATCCACGGTTTTAGAACCTGGATTCACAAGTAAAGCGCTTTTTATAGAAGGGTTCGTTTTTCACCAATCAAGATCGTTTTTTGACTGTATTTTGACGATAAGGAGCTGAAAACTAGCCTTAGATGGATGTGTTGAACTGTGAATACAGATTCCTACTCCATTATTTAATGAAAGATGAGCCCGCGCACTTGGATAATAACGATGACACAAACGGAAAATGGCCCAAAAAGCGAGGTTGGACCTCGGCCCAACCTCTGAATTGTCTATTATCCCGAATTTCGCAGACCTGTTGCCACACCGTTTATGGTAATGTGGATGAGGCTTTCTTGTTCTTTACTGAGTTCTCCGCGACGGAGGCGGTTAATCAGTTCAATCTGGATATAATTTAGGATGTTAAAGTAAGGCATGCGATAGTCCAGACTGGCTTTGAGGAATGGCAATTCCGCCAACAATTCCTCATTTTGCTCAATGGATAGAATCATGTCCTTGGTCAGCTGCCATTCATCCAAAATCGTATGGAAAATGGCACGCACCTCTTCATTTTCGCACATCTTGGCATATTCAAAGGCAATGTTCATATTGGACTTGGATAAGACCATATCCACATTGGACAAGAGCGAGCGGAAGAATGGCCATGATTCATACATGTTCTGTAGCTTGCTCAAGTTTTCTGGTGCCTTGTCGATGTACCGCTTAAAGCTTGAACCAACACCGTACCAGCCTGGTAGCATGACACGGTTTTGTGACCAAGAAAATACCCAAGGAATCGCACGCAGACCACCGATTTCTGTGATGGTTTTACGGGCTGCCGGACGCGAGCCGATATTGAGACTGGACACTTCTCGAATGGGGCTAGCCGCAAAGAAATAATCATAGAAATGTGGATTATTGAAAACCAGGTCACGGTAGATATGATAACTGTCTGCAACAATCTCGTCCATGGTTTCACGGTAGTCATCAATCTGGTTCGGATCAGCAATCATTTGGGTAACCATACGGTCCAATGTCGCTGAAACAAGCATTTCAAGGTTGTAGTAGGCTGCGTCCTTGTTTCCGTATTTGTTACCAATGACCTCACCTTGCTCGGTCAGTCGGATACGGTCCTTGATAGAACCGAAGGGTTGCGAGGTGATAGCGTCATAAGATGGTCCGCCACCGCGTCCCACTGTTCCGCCACGGCCGTGGAAGAAGGTGATGTTGACACCATTTTCTTGACCAATCTTGGTCAATTCATTTTGGGCCTTATAGAGGGTCCAGCCAGATGACAGGTAACCGCCATCTTTATTCGAATCCGAGTAACCCAACATGATTTCTTGGTAGTAACCATTCCCTGCTATCCAACGCTTGGCCAGAGCCAGTTGGAGGTACTGACGCATGATGGCAGCGGCATTGTCCAAATCCTCTATCGTTTCGAATAGCGGAACAATCTGCACACGCGCCTTCTCCGTATCCACCAAGCCTACCTCTTTGAGCAAGACAGCCAATTCCAGCAGGTCCGACACGCTCTCAGAATGAGAAATAATGTGCTGTTTGATAACCTCTTCTCCCAGCTTATCCTTCAATTCTCGTGCTGCCGCAAAAATAGCCAACTCTTTTTCCAACTGTTCGGACTTAGCTACATGAGTTGCAGACAGGATACGCGGATCTTTCTCCAACTGCTTCAAAAGGACATGGCATTTTGCCTCTTCTGACAGACTTGAATAATCCTCTACAATACGAGCAGAGGCCAGCAGTTCTGCCACACTGGCTTCATGAATAGAGGAATCTTGGCGCATATCAATGCTGGCAAGATAGAAACCAAAGGCTTCAATCGCATCCAAAAGTTCTGTCAAATCACCTTTTATAAGAGCTGCTGCCCTGTTTTCTTCCAGAGATTGTTTAATAGCCAACAAGTCTGCCTTAAATTCACCTACATTCGCATAGCGAACCTCTGCAGGCTGGTTTTTAACCAAGTAATCCCGAGTATTGGCAAGTTTCATCTGGATATAATGGAAGGCACGACGATAGGGCTCATGCTCACGATAAACGGACGAATCTTCTGATAAGTCTGCTAGGGCCTGAACCGCTGGACTGACCTTGACAATGGTAGTTGATAGGGAGAAGTTCCGATACAGTTTGAACAGTTGCTCATCATAGTAGTTCATGATGACTTCGCACTGGGTCAAGGCTGATAATTTCAAGGTTTCAGCTGTAACAAACGGATTTCCATCACGGTCTCCGCCGATCCACATTCCCATCGTAATCGGACGCGGATTGTCTAAGACAATACCTTTTTCCGCAGCCAGTCGCTTGTACTCACGCTGCAGCTTTGTCACTGCCTTGATAAAGGAACTGTTGTAGTAGTCCATCACGTTGGTGATTTCATTGGTGACCTTTAACTTTTTCTCACGAATCATCTCTGTCTGCATGATGATTTCGATATAGCAACGGAGTTCGTCTTCCCATTTTGTCTTGTTGAGCAGCCCCATTCGAACATCTCGGTAGCGACGGAGCAATTCGTGAATGTGCTTGGTCAGGTCCAGCATAGACTGGCGTTGGACCTGGGTCGGATGGGCTGTTAAGACAGGTACGACATTCAATTTTTCTAAAATCTCTGCCGCATTCTCATGCTTGGCAACCATATCAATCGTTGTAGAAATTTTCCCTAGGTAATCGTGGTCAATGTTGTTTTGATGATTGATTTCATAGGCCAAGTCCACATCTTCTGAGATATTGATTAAGAGTGGCAAGACAGCAAAATAGCGTGAAATAATCGCTAAATCATCATTGGTCAACTTGTCAATAATCTCTATCAACTGGTGATAATCATCATTGACGGACAGGTCTGATAATTTATTGATGATGTCAAAAGTCTCCTCCGACATCATCTGACGAGCCACATCCTGTAGGACAGCGGTTAGAATGTCCACCTCTTCACGGATGGCTTCTTTGTTGTTGTAGTTTTCTAATTTCTTGATAGCCATGTTCTACCTCATTTTTTCTATCTAAGACACTGGTTGATTGAGTTCTTCTTGGAGCAAGTGGCGTTTTTCGGTTGCGTCAATATTAAGCACAAAGCCGATACCAATGGAAATAATGAGCAAACTCGATCCCCCTTGTGATAGGAAGGGGAAGGTTACTCCGGTCGCTGGGATTAAGCCAGTAACACCGCCGACGTTAATAAATGTCTGAATCAACAACATGCCAGCCACCCCTAAGGCCACCATGGCATTAAAGGGATCCCTTGCCCGAACTCCAATGATAATAATACGGATAATCAAAAAGAATAGGAGACTGAGAATCAAACTGGCACCCACATAGCCCAATTCCTCAATAACAATGGAAAAGGCAAAGTCCGTGTGGGCTTCAGGCAGGTAGCCATTTTTTTCGACTGAATTACCCAAGCCACGTCCCAACCAGCCACCGTTACTCATGGCATAGTAGGAATGGGCCAGCTGCAAACCTGACGCTGTTGCATTTTTAAAGGGATCAAAGTAAGCTGAGAAGCGTCGTGCGACATAGCCAAATAGGGGAATTTTCTCCACTACTTCTACTCCCAGAAGGCTGATTGAGCCTAGAAGGAGATAGGAACTGACCACTAGGCCCACAAGGGTGGCAGAAAACCACCGATAGCCGATACCACTGACACCAATCATCACAGCCATAATCAAAGCGATGATGGTTGCATTTCCCAAATCTGGAAGACTGGCCACCAAAAATAACAGAAAGAGAGTGATTATTCTCCAATCTGTGAACTCCCGCGGAATCCATTTGCCCTTGATTAAGGCCAGATAGTCATAGGTCCTGATTTCATCCTGGCGTTGCTCAAACTGGTAGGCCAGGTACCACACAACAATCAATTTGAGGTATTCGGCTGGCTGCAAAGTTCCTAACCCTGGCAAGGGTATCCAGCCATGGGCACCGTTAACTGGTTCAAAGAAACGCGCTAGGATTAAGAGAAAAATCTCAATCGCAATAACCGTATTAATCAAGCCCTTTTTGCGCAAAAAACTGATTTTCATCCGATAGATGATGAAGATGGCTACTATACTGATAATCCAGAAGGCCACCTGGCTAATAAAACTCCGAAAAGGGTCCTTCCCCTGCACTATCTGGGAGGCACTGGTTGTTGAATACACCATCACTAGCCCAACAATGGATAATATCAGATAGGGCAAGAGTACAGAATAATTCAGCAGGTGCCGCTTATCAATCTTCATGACTGTTCCAACCTTCTTTTGAGTATGCCTACTATTATAGCATACTTTGTAGGATTTTGTCTGACCTGATTGCCAAATTGATGAAAACCGTGGGCAGGGTGGGATAAAAAGAAAGAGGCTGGGCAAGCCCAGACACTCTCATCAGTATTTTTTAGAACCTATATTCACAGTTCAGCACTTCCATTATAAAAGCACTTTACTTGTGAATTCATTCTTAGTGTAATTCAACACACGAACCTATTCAAACGTTTCAAGATAAAATTCAATCTGATCGCCTGACTGAACCAATAACTCGCTGGCACCTTTTTCTGCCAACTGACCATTCACCTTATACATCCAGTAGGTCTGACTTGCAGGGTCTTGGCTGACACCGTCGATGGCTGTTACCATCCCACTCTCTTCTTCCACTGTGTGATATTCTTCCAAGAGGTCCATGACTGTGTCCCCTACTTCAAAGGTCACCTCCTGCTTCTCAGAAGAAGTCTCGCTACGGATTTCTAGGGTTGCAGTGGCAGTCTCACCGCTAGTCTCCTGATTGGTCTGCCCGCAGGCACCTAAAACAAAGCTAAGGCATAGTAGAAAGATAAATCCTATTTTTTTCATTTCAAAAATCTCCTAAATAATTGTTCTACAAAGGGATAAAAGATAACTGTCGAAACCGCATGCAAGCAATCAAAACTCAAGCCATTAACCCAAAAAATCAAGGGATGGGTGCCAAATTGCGTGGCTACTAACAGACTGATAACAAAGCCATAGAGGAAGACTGACAGGCCTGCCAGTAGGGATTGATAAGGCAGGGAAAGACGCTCGGAAGCAATGCTGGAACTGACAAAGCTTCGCCAGACAAACAGGGCTACTCCATAAGAAAGCACCTGCCAGAGTACTACTGGTCCAAAGCCAAATAGCAGTCCGCTGACAACCATCGTAACCGCCATCAGAACCACCGCATCCATTAAACCTAAGTAAGACACCGCCACTAAAAACATGTCTGTCAATGGCTTGATGTTTGGAAAGGCACCAAAAATAACTCTTAAAACCACCGCCAAGGCCGACAAGATGACAATCCTGGCCAAGCGCTTGCTAGAAAATGACATAGAAACCTATTCTCCCCTTATCTAGCCTACCTTTTTCCATTTGATAAGTCAAGAAAGGGCTATCATTTTTTCCCAAAAATCGACTTATTTTTTTGATTTTTGAGACATTTTACGATAAAATATTCTTCGATGAGAAAGAGAATAGCACGCATATTTGTAATCGGTTTCTTCCTCCCTCTTTTCATCCTACTCTATATGTGGGGACAAAAGGGAGAAGCAACCAGACAAACTACTGCACAAGAACAGGAAACAAGTACACAGACCACCAGCAGTGACCAGACCCAGCAATCCAGCACCAAGGAAGTCTACTATATTGAAAATGCCTTGGAAATGAAGCCGATTATTGATGTCTCTGCCTGGCAACGTCCCTCAGAAATAGATTATGATACCCTCAGCTCTAATATTTCTGGTGCCATTGTCCGTATTCAAAGTGGC
The DNA here is from genome assembly GCA_945864085.1 of uncultured Streptococcus sp. Lineage (GTDB taxonomy): Bacteria > Bacillota > Bacilli > Lactobacillales > Streptococcaceae > Streptococcus. Next base: position 19,110 of record CAMBAD010000017.1, on the reverse strand, counting down.
TCTCATACCAAAAGTGAGAATACTGCGACAGATAAAAATGGTTTGGACAAGGCCTTCGATACCCATATCAAGGAGTTTCAGGCCCGTAACATTCCCGTAGCAGTCTATGCCTATGTCACTGGCAATAGCATTCAGTCTATGAAGGAAGAGGCGCGCAGCTTCTACAAGGCTGCCAACAAATACAAGCCAACCTTCTACTGGCTAGATGTGGAAGAATACACCATGAGCGATATGAACGCTGGAGTGGAAGCCTTTCGTCAGGAATTGGAAACACTGGGCGCTGAAAATATCGGCATTTATGTCGGAACCTATTTCATGGAAGATCACAGTATCAATGTAGATAAGTTTGACGCTATTTGGATTCCTACTTATGGTGACGACTCTGGTTATTACAACGCTGCTCCGAATACGGATTTGGACTATGACCTCCACCAGTATACCTCGCGAGGCTATGTCAATGGCTTTGCCCACCATTTGGATTTAAACATCATTACTACCCTCAAAGATCCAAATCAAATTTATCAAAAATTGTTTACAGTTCCTGAATAATATGATACACTAACTATAATTTAATAGATACACAAAGGAGTGCTTCGGCTGAGATCGCTATTTTGCGAAATCCTCGAACCTGATCTAGGTAAGACTAGCGTAGGGATTGTGTTTTATGAACTTTCATATACCAATCAGACTTCTTTGCTATGTTATTTATAGAAAAGGAGTTTTTTTATGTCCCAAACAAAACTGCGTATTATGGCTGAAATCGCCATTTTCTCTGCTATTGCCATCATCTTTGACCGATTCACGCTCTTCACCATGCCGCAAGGGGGTTCGGTATCATTGGTCATGTTGCCAATCCTCATTTTAGCCCTTCGTCACGGCCTAGTTACTGGCATAATATCTGGTGTCATTGTCGGAACGATTCAGCTTTTCTACGGTGGCTACTTCCTTAATCTTTTCCAGGTCTTTCTGGACTATGCCCTCTCCTATGCTGGCATTGGTTTGGCTGGGATATGCGCCTCTGTGCTTCGACAGCAAAAAGACTTAGCCAAGGCCAGCCTGACCATTCTAGCGGCCAGTCTGGTCGGGGGAACTGTCCGCTTTTTAGGAAACTTTCTGGCTGGGATTATTTTCTACGGAGACTACGCTCCTGCAGGCACTCCTGTCTGGCTCTACTCCCTTCAATACAATATCAGCTATATCCTGCCTTCAACTGCCATCGCCTGTGCCCTCCTTATCCTGCTCTATAAGGTTCGTCCTAGTTTTTTTCACCCATAACCATCAAATTCACAAGTAAAGTGCTTTTATAGAAGAATCCGTTTTTGGAGGAAATACTGACTGTATGTTGAAATCAACGAACGATAAGTGGCTGAAAAATTAGCCTTAGATGAAAGTACTGAACTCTGAAGACAGGTTCTTAAGTTCCTATCAGCAAGTTTGTCGGAAGAATATTCCTTCAAGCTTGTTTTTTTAGACCAAAAGCCCCTACTTGTGCTATAATTGGGACATTGCATTATTATTTGGAGGAATTTATGTCATCTTGGATTTCAAGAATCATTAAAGGAATGATTATCGCCCTTGGTTTCATCTTGCCTGGTGTATCTGGTGGAGTCTTGGCTGCTATTTTAGGTATTTACGAACGACTGATTGCCTTTTTGGCTAATATTCGCAAGGACTTTAAGGATAATCTACTTTATTTTATCCCTGTGGGAATCGGGGGAATTTTGGGAATTGCACTCTTTTCTTTCCCAGTAGAATTTTTGCTCAAGCATTTTCAGGTGCCTGTACTTTGGGCCTTTGCAGGGGCCATTATCGGTACCATCCCTAGCTTGCTGAAAGAATCCACTCAGAAAAGCCAACGCGATACTATCGATATTGTCTGGCTCGTTGCTACCTTTATTATTTCAGGTGTTCTGCTTTATAATTTAGGGAATTTGGTAGGTACTTTACCTGCGGGATTTGCCAGCTTTGTTCTGGCTGGAGCCTTGATTGCCTTGGGTATTCTCGTCCCAGGCCTTAGCCCGTCAAACCTGCTCTTACTCTTGGGGATTTACACTCCTATGCTCAATGGTTTCAAATCCTTGGACCTGTTTGGCACCTTTTTACCGATTGCCCTTGGTGGTCTTCTGGCCATGGTTGCTTTTTCAAAGGCCATGGATTATGCGCTTAAGGTCTATCATTCACGGGTTTACCATTTCATCATCGGAATCGTCCTCTCTTCTACCATCTTGATTCTCATTCCGCAGCCAGGCAATGAAGAAGCCATATCCTATGCTAATGCTGGAATTGGTACTTGGCTGGCGGCTTTAGTCCTATTTGGTCTAGGGGTTTGGTTAGGCCTTTGGATGAGTAAATTAGAGGAAAAATATAAATAATGGCAAAAAAAGGGAAAATCAAGAAAACCTTGGTGGACCAAATTTTAGACAAGGCTAAGATCGATCATGATAGCCTTGTTTTAAATGCTCTTGAGGGGCAACTTCCACAAGGTATTGAGGAAAAAGATATTTACAAAACACTGGCTTTACTGGGTGATAAGACGGGACCCATTATCGGAATTGTTCCCATTACTGAACACCTGTCCGAGAAAAAACTGGCTAAGATTTCTGGCAATAAAAAGGTCAGCATGATTCCGCAGAAGGACCTGGAAAAAACCACAGGTTACATTCACGGTGCCAACAATCCAGTCGGTATTCGGCAGACGCACAATTTCCCGATTTTCATTGACCAAGCAGCCAAGGAGGCTGGTCAGATGATTGTTTCGGCTGGGGAAATCGGGCGCTCTATCCGCATCGATAGTCAGCTTTTAGCTGATTTTGTAAGAGCAAGCTTTGCAGATATTATTGAAGGGAGAAACTAGGATTTGAAACTGTACTTTGTCCGCCATGGAAAAACAGAATGGAATTTAGAAGGGCGTTTCCAAGGCTATTCGGGCGATTCTGCCCTCCTGCCGCAGGCCTTGGAGGAACTGGAGATTCTGGGGCAATACCTTTCCACCATTCCTTTTGACGCGATTTATTCTAGCGACCTGAAACGGGCCGAGAAAACAGCCAAAGTTATCGCTCATCATAACTTACAGTGCCAGCAAATCACAAGCTGCTCCCAACTGCGTGAATGGCGATTTGGGCAGTTAGAGGGCACTAAAATTGAGGACTTCAAGTCTGCCTATCCTCAAGAATTTTTCGCCTTGAAACACAACCTGACCGGTTTTCACCACGATTTGTTCGGTGCCGAGTCGGTTGAACAAGTCACCCAGCGGTTCATGGAATTTATCTACTCGCTCAAGGACACGGCCGCTGAAACAATCCTCATTGTCAGTCACGGAGCCATTCTGACTGCTTCCCTTCATCGGCTGCTGGGCTTTCCTCTTGACCAGCTTCGTCATAGGGGCGGACTGGACAATGCTTCCATCAGTATTTTGGAAACGACGGACTTTGAACACTTTACCGAATTGGCTTGGAATGATACTAGCTATAAATCTCACTAAGAAAGCAGTTTCTTGCTTTCTTTTTTGCTGATTTTTTACCTCTTCTATGATAAAATAGAAAGAACAGACTTTGGAGGAATGAAATTTTTATGTCTACTGAACATTTTGAAGAATTAAATGACCAACAGATTGTCCGTCGTGAGAAAATGGCGGCTCTTGCTGAGCAGGGAATTGACCCCTTTGGTAAGCGTTTTGAGCGCTCGGCAAATTCTGCTGAATTGAAGGCCCAGTACGAAGACAAATCGAAAGAAGACTTGGAAGAATTGGGTCAAACAGCTGTCATCGCAGGTCGTATCATGACCAAGCGCGGTAAAGGGAAGGCTGGCTTTGCCCACATCCAAGACCGTGAAGGTCAGATTCAGATCTACGTTCGCAAGGATGATGTTGGCGAAGAAAACTATGAAATCTTCAAAAAAGCTGACCTTGGTGATTTTGTCGGTGTCGAAGGGGATGTCTTCAAGACTAACGTTGGAGAGTTGTCTATCCACGCTCGCAAGTTGACCCATTTGTCTAAAGCGCTCCGCCCATTGCCAGAAAAATTCCACGGTTTGACAGACGTTGAGACCCGTTACCGCAAACGTTATTTGGACTTGATTACCAACCGCGAGAGCTTTGATCGCTTTGTGACCCGTTCAAAAATCATCTCAGAAATCCGCCGTTACCTTGACGGACTTGGTTTCTTGGAGGTGGAAACACCTGTCCTTCACAACGAAGCTGGTGGTGCTGCGGCTCGTCCATTCATCACTCACCACAATGCCCAAAACATTGATATGGTCCTTCGTATTGCGACAGAACTTCACCTCAAGCGCCTGATTGTCGGCGGTATGGAGCGCGTTTATGAAATCGGCCGTATCTTCCGTAACGAGGGGATGGATGCGACCCACAACCCTGAGTTTACTTCGATTGAGGTTTACCAAGCCTATGCGGACTACCAAGATATTATGGACTTGACAGAAGGCATTATCCAGCATACTGCTAAGGCAGTTGTCGGTGATGGACCTGTGACTTATCAGGACACAGTCATCAACATTCATGAGCCATTCAAGCGGATCCACATGGTTGACGCTATTAAGGAACAAACTGGCGTGGACTTCTGGCAAGAGATGAGCTTCGAGGAAGCCAAAGCCCTTGCAGCCGAGCACAAGGTCCCTGTGGAAAAACACCATACAGAAGTGGGCCAAATCATCAACAGCTTCTTTGAAGAATACGTTGAAGCAACCCTTATCCAACCAACCTTTGTCTATGGGCACCCAGTAGCCGTATCTCCACTGGCTAAGAAAAACGATGAGGACCCACGTTTCACAGACCGCTTCGAGCTCTTCATCATGACCAAGGAATATGGAAATGCCTTTACAGAATTGAACGACCCTATCGACCAATTAGAACGCTTCGAAGCCCAAGCTAAGGCTAAAGAACTCGGTGACGACGAAGCAACAGGCGTTGACTACGACTACATCGAAGCCCTCGAATACGGTATGCCACCAACAGGCGGCCTGGGAATCGGTATCGACCGCCTCTGCATGCTCCTGACAGACACCACTACTATTCGGGATGTGTTGCTGTTTCCGACTATGAAATAAGCTAGAGTAACCTTCTAGTATTGTTGCCACTAGGAAATACCTATCGCTTTCCTATTTCTTGGCGATTGGCTGAAAAGGTCTAGTAGACCTTTTCACTCCCTACTATGAAGTAAGAAACAGTAGCTTGCTAGTATTATTTCCACTAGAATGTTCCAATCGCTTTCCTATTTCTTGGTGATTGGCTGAAAAGGTCTACTAGACCTTTTCACTCCCTACTATGAAATAAGCCACAGTAGCTGGCTAGTATTGTTTCCACTAGAATGTTCCAATCGTTTTCCTGTTTATTGGCGATTGGCTGGTAAGCTGCAGTCATCAGGCTTTATCACAATTACTAACTGAATCCAATCACATAAGGAGCGAAGCAGACTGAGATAGGTATTCTCAGGACCTGCCCCGCTCCTTTTTGATAACCAGTTTTTATCAAACACACATTTTTTAGTTGACAGCTTGCAGTAATTTAGATACTCTAGACATAGTAAGATTAGGAGGTGCGCCATGAAAAAGAATCTTTTAGAAATTGCTACACCGTTTACAAATCAGCTAAGGACAGCCAGTTAGAATTGTAAACAAATCCAGCTAACAAATGATAGGAAAAATATGAAAACTATTCAACTAAAAAATTTTAACATCAAGATTTCAGAAAGACTACACCCAATTTATGACGGGAAAGACGACATTTTGGTTATCTTGCCAGAACACACAGCCATCTGCTGTCAGATAAAATATTCTCAAACAGGCAGGCTCCTGGTAGATACCTTTTGGGGTGTGGAACATGTAATCTCAGGTAACACCGTAACTATTTATTATATGGATGAGGAGGGGCAGAATGAAGCAGTATTCATTTAGACAATATACCATCCATGTCCATCCCGATTTACATGTTTTCATAGGAAATGATGAGACAGAACTTGTTATTTATAGCAAAGAGCCTGATTTTGCGCTCCTAGCCTTATTAAGATGGTTACCAGATAAAAATTCTGTTCGCATTATCAACCGCTGGAAATTAACCTATGAACATGATTCCAACAATACTATCTACATCCACTACGACCCTGATTACCGTTATTAACAGGTTTCAATGCCCAATTAATCTCTGGCACTTCTATTGACCATAGCAAAAAACCACCTCCGAAATGATTTCTAGGTGGTTTTTAGATAGATGAAAGGAAATAAATATGCTCGAACTCTATACATCTAAACTAGAAGATCTTTGGTTTCGGCAACAATTTCTAGCGGATCCAGCCACGATGGCCTACAACCAGGCCTGGGGGCGGAACCATTGATTTCCCAGAAAAAAATTGGCAAAAGTGGTATGACTACTGGATTATTCATCATGAGAACAAACGCTTTTACCGCTACCTCCTCGACAAGGAAAACCAGACAGCGTCAGGAATAAGGGAATTACGAGACAATGTCAGTATAAGCAATCCCTCGCTTCACTTTTTCCTATCTGAGGGCTTTGAAGAAATCACTAGGACTCAAGACTGTATCTTGGTAAGAAAGATACTGTCCTAAGTGAGGGCTATCCCTACTTAAACAACAAGATAGACAAGAGGGTCGCAATGGCTGGACCGCCTTGGGTCAATAGAATTTTTGGACTAGAGGTCATCGCACCGTAGCTAGCGGCGCCGATAACAAAAAGGACAAAAATACTAACGATTTCCAAGTTTCCTGTGAAAATGCCATAGAAGAGAAAAATTGCCAGCAAGCCATTGTAAACTCCCTGATTTCTAAAAAGAGTGGTGACAGATTTGCGTGTCAGCTCCTCTTTATCCATAGCAAATACACGACTGGTCGCGTCAGAATGGGTCGCAATTGTTTCCAGGTACATAATATAAAGGTGTTCTAAAGCCACAAGGCTGGCTAAAATAGTTGTAATGATAGACATGCTATACCCCCTTTGAAAATAATCAAGAAAATTTCTGTTTAACTCAGATTTTCCCTTCTCTATTCTCTATTATAGCCATTATTGACCTACTTGCAACTATTTTGCTTGAAGTCACGGATTTTTCTACCCATTCGGTGGGAATTTTGTTACAATTAGAAGATGAAACAAGGCTGAAAGGGGTGTCTTATACAGTGAAAAACCAAGCGCGGCAAGAATTAAATCTTGTGATTGATGTTCTAATGCTTGCGGGAGCTATTCTCTTGCAGAGTGGGGCAGAGGTTCACCGAGTGGAAGATACAATGATTCGAATTGCCCATTCACAAGGCATTATAGACGCTAATGTCCTGGCTATCCCTGCTGCCATCTTTTTTTCCATTGACCATACCAATATCTCACGGATGAAGAGGATTGTTACATCCAGTTATGATATGCAAAAAGTCTGCGATGTCAATCAGGTCTCACGCTCATTGGTCTCCAAAGATATGACCTTAACAGAGGCCTATGAGGCCTTAAAAGCTATCAAGTGTCAAAAACCCCCGTACACCAAAGTTCAAATCAGTCTGGCAGCTATTGTTGCTGCTCCCTTTTTCACCATTATGTTTGGCGGGACTGCCTTAGATGCCTTGTGCGCTGCCTTTGCAACAGCCTTGGCCTTCCCCCTGTCACTCCTCTTTGAACGCTATGTCGGTATCGATTTTGTCACGACCTTCGCAGGCGCTCTCGTCTTTTCATTGACATCCTATCTTCTCAGCAAATACACCGCGCTACCAATCAATCCCAACTTAATCAACGCTGGTGCAGTTATGCCATTCGTCCCAGGAATTACTCTGACAAATGGAGTACGGGACCTGATGACCAATCACCTCAATACAGGTATGACCAAAATTTTCCAGACTGTCCTCATTATTCTTTCCCTAGGGGCAGGCACTACTGTCGCACTTTTAATTGTGGGGTAATCGATGAGTATCCTAAGTTTTCTACTTCAAGCTTTGGCTTCCTACATTGCCATTGCAGCCTTCCTGATTGTCCTTAATGTTCAGCCTAAAATGTTGGTGCCGAGCGGTGTATTGGGCATGTTTGTCTGGTTATTTTACCTCCTCTTAGAAGGTCCGACGAATGTTATCATTGCTACGTTTTTGGCTGCCATTATTGGTTCCAGCATCAGTCAAATCATGAGTACCCTCCTCAAAACACCTTCTGTTATATTTTCGCTGGCTATTCTGGCTCCCTTGGTTCCTGGCTATCGGGCATATATGACGACAACTTACTTCGTTTCTGGTGAACATAGTCAGGCTATGGCGAATATTACTACCGTTCTGACCCTGGCCCTGGTCATTCCGATTGGTATGGCTAGTGGAACTGTTCTACTGCGGGTCTATCGTTCCATTCAAGGTCGACTGGCAGATACAAAGGGATAGCCGCCAACAATGACTCTTCTAACTCCCCTCTCCCCCAGATTGCAATTACTGGGAAGGGGAGAATTTTTTTCTCATGCCCAGATCAAATGAAAATTTACTAAAGTTAGTTGATACCGCTCCCTTCAATTTTTGGCAGGTATCAGCCCCAGTCTATAATACAAGGAGAATTATGAATACATCTACCAGCAACCTAAAACTAGCCGAGCGGGGGGCCAAGCTATCCATCGCAGCCTATATCTTACTTTCTGGGCTCAAGTTGGCAGCAGGTGAACTCTTCCACTCTGACGCCCTACGAGCTGACGCATTCAATAATCTATCTGATATTATCGGAAATGTTGCGGTGCTAATCGGCTTGAAAATGGCCCAAAAACCAGCGGACACCGACCATCGATTCGGCCATTGGAAAATGGAAGATCTGGCTAGTCTCATTACTTCCTTCATCATGTTTGTGGTCGGTTTCCAAGTCCTCTACTCTACCATTGAAAAACTGATGAGCAAGGAAACGGTAGAAGTCGATATGATGGGGGCTATCGTTGGACTCTTATCAGCCCTGATTATGATTGGAGTCTATCTATACAATAAAAACCTGGCTAAACGAGTGCATTCCAAGGGACTGGAAGCCGCAGCCAAGGACAATTTATCCGACGCACTCACCTCTATCGGAACATCTATCGCCATCTTTGCAGCCGCCTTTCGGTTACCAATCATTGATAAGATTGCTGCCATTATCATTACCTTCCTAATCCTGAAAACGGCCTACGATATTTTTATGGAGAGCTTCTTCTCTCTGTCAGATGGATTTGATGAGGAACTCCTCCACAAGTATGAAGCTGATATTCTCAAGCTACCTAAAATTGTAGCTGTCAAGTCTCAACGTGGACGAATGTATGGGGCCAATATCTACCTTGACATCGTTTTAGAAATGAACCCAGACCTCTCTGTTTATGAGAGCCACAGCATTACTGAGCAGGTAGAACAGCTTTTGAAACTCAAACACGGTGTCTTTGATGTCGATATTCATGTAGAGCCCTCTGACATTCCACACGATGAAATCTACGAACATGTCTATGACAAACTCTTTCGATTTGAGACAGAAATCCAGGCCCATGCAGATGGTTACGAGAAATTGATTGATGACCAATACCTCTTGATTGATGCCAAGGGTCGCTACCTCAATAAATCGGAGATGATCAAGGCTCACCCAGTCCAGTCCACCTATCTTTCCAACTATCAGATGATTTCTGTCAGCCAAAAATCCAAGCTGGTTACCTTTGAAATCGGAGACTATATTCACACCTCTCTGTGGCGACGACATGAAGAATGGACGGTTGTCTTCCACCAAATCACCGCAAAACCAACCAAAATACAAAACTAAAAAGCTCAAAGCCACGGTTCTAGGAACCTGGTTTTGAGCTTTTTGAATTATTCCTACCAATTTTAAGAGGTTCAGCCTAGCGCGTATCAATCAAAGAGTGGTCGTTTGAAAGGCCGTTTCCTTATTTCCAACGAGGCTGGGTAGAAAATCCATCCTCCAAATACTAATACTCAATGAAAATCAAAATCAGACTAGGCGACGCAGATGCAGATAGAACTGAAGTTCATCAAATCAAGTCAACAACGTCTGATTTTGATTTTCGAAGAGTATAAAAGACTATCATTAGTTGGCACCGACCTTCACAGCGTCTGTCGCCACATCTTCACCAAACCATTTTTGGGAAATTTCTTGGAACCTTCCTTCCTGATACAAGGCAGAGAAAGCTTTATTGATATTTGCTACCAAGGTTTGGTCAGCCTTTCGTGCTCCGACGCCGAACGCTTCATTGGCAAATCCAGCGTCAATGATATTGTAATCAGCGATGACACCTTCTTGTTGCAAATAGTAGTTAGCATAGACTCGGTCAATGAGCAGACCATCAATACGATCATTTTTCAAATCAATCAAGGCTTCATTGAAAGTCGCGTATTGACTTGCATCATTACCCTGAACAATATCCTTCAAAATAGATGTCTGCGCTTCAAAGACAGAATAACCTGACGAACCTGCCTGCGCTCCCAGAATCTTGTCCTTCATATCAGACACTTGGCTGATATTAGAGGATTTCTTCGTGACAAGAACCTGCTGGTTATCCATGTATTCATTGGTAAAGAGCACCTTCTCCTTCCGCTCATCCGTCACCGAATAGCCATTCCAAATCAGGTCAATATTGCCATTGTTCAGCTCTGTTTCTTTCAAATCCCAATCAATCGGCTGCCACTTAATACTAATATCATAGGTATCAAAAACAGCTGTTGCCAAATCAATATCAAAACCAACATACTCACCATTTGTTTCTTCAAATCCCATCGGTACAAAGGTTTTGTCAAAACCGATAGTAATCGACTTTTCAGATTCGTACCTAGACCAGTTATCGGACTTGGTCGTTGACTCACTAGAGCCACAAGCAGCCAGAGCAAGGCTAGTGACAAGAGTTGCCGCGCCTAGGAAAAATTTCTTCATTTTCATATACATCCCCTCAATGTTTTGGTTCAATTCTAATAATCTGATCTGCAATATTTTCTGCAAATTGCAAATCGTGGGTTACAACTATCTGGGTAATCCCTGTTTTACGATTCTCCAAGATCAATTTCTCAACTTCTTTTCGCAATTCAGGATCCAAGGCAGAAGTCGGCTCATCATAGCCAATGATTTCTGGATCAATCATCATCGCACGCGCCAGGGCGACCCGCTGTTTTTGTCCACCAGACAAGGAAAATGGATAGGCGGCCGCATGATTGGCAAGACCCAAGGTTTCCAGCAATTTGAGCGCCTTATCTCTTGCAGCTTTTTCTGACAGCTTCTGGGTCTTAATCGGTGACAGTATTAAATTCTCTACTACTGATAAATGAGGAAAGAGCTGAAAATCTTGGAAAACAAAACCTAGCAAATGCCGCTTCTCTAATTCTTCCAAGGGCAGTTCTTCACCGTTATAGATTAAGGTTCCTGAATCAATCGATTCTAAGCCTGCCAACATCCGCAAGAGAGTGGTCTTACCACCTCCAGACTGACCAACGATAGCAATCGTTTGTCCCTCTGGAATCACCAAGTCATAATCAGAGAAAATTTGTTTATTGCCAAACTGTTTGGACAACTTGCGTAATTCTAACATCATTTCTCCCTACTTATAATAATCAAATTTCTTTTCAATGCGCTTGGAAATCAAGGTCACTACTCCAATCATGAGCAGGTAGATTGCTCCAGCAATAAACATAGGTGCTAAACTGGCGTCACGATTGGCTGCAGTCCGACTTGCCAGAAGCAAATCACTGACCCCAAGAGCATAAACCAGCGAAGTGTCCTTGACCAAAGTCATGACTTCATTGAAAACACTCGGCAGGACAATCTTCACAACCTGGGGCAAGACGATGTAACGAATGGTCTGAACAGGTGTAAATTTCAAGACCTTAGCCGCTTCGTATTGACCAGCAGGAATCGCTTCAATCCCTCCGCGGAAGATTTCTGAAAAATAGGCCGCATAGTTCAGCGTAAAAGTAATAATAACAGCCGGCATCCGATCGAAGGTAATTCCGACACTTGGCAGAACATAATAGACAAAAATCAACTGTAAGAGCAAAGGTGTGCCACGCATAATCAATACATAGATATGCAAGAGCCATTGTAGGGGTTTAAACTTAATTTGCATCAAAAAAGCAAAAATAGCTCCCAAAGGTAAAGACAAAATCAATACCAGAAAAAATACCTGCAAAGAAACCAGGGCCCCACTTAATAAGCTGGGCAAAACTTCCAAAATATAATCCATTCATTTCTCCTGAAAGAGTTTGTAATGATTAGTATAACAGAATTTTATTCAATTTGAAAGTGATTCAAGGGGTTTTTCCTTAAATTTATGACATTTTTTGTATAATATTTCAATACTAAAACCACCAAACAAGTCTCAGCTTGCTCGGTGGTCTTCATTTTATATAGTTATACTAGAGATGAGGCTGGGCATTAAGTCCAGCACCACTTCTCAGAGTTCGTCTTCTGTTGCACCTAGTCACTCCAACTATAGAAGCCTGTTCCTTCCATTTTGGAAGTCAGACGCACTCCTTCGAGTTCTTTTCCATTTGCAACATCATTGCAAAACAGATTTAGACTTTCTTACTCAACAGTCACAGATTTCGCCAAGTTACGTGGTTTATCAACATCCAAACCGCGTTGCAGGGTCGCATAGTAGGCAATCAACTGGGTCGGCACAACCATAGCAATGGCAGATAAGAAAGGATGCACTGTACGAACTTTAATATCATCCTCCTCCTTAGCAAGACTCTCATCTACTATGGTCATAACACTGGCTCCACGCGCCGCCACCTCTTGGATGTTTCCGCGAGTGTGGCTCACAAGATGAGGATGATTGGAAATCAAGGCGATAACTGGCACGTCATCTTCAATCAAGGAAATTGTACCATGCTTAAGCTCACCAGCCGCGAAACCTTCACACTGGATGTAAGAAATTTCCTTCAACTTCAAGCTTGCTTCCATGGAAACATAATAATCACTGCCACGACCAATATAGAAAGCATTGCGCGTTGTAGGAAGTAATTGGGCAACCTTGGCTTCAATCAGTTCTTTTTGAGATAGGCTAGACTCAATAGACTGCGCCACGATGGATAATTCGTGCACCAAATCAAACTCTTTGGCGTAGGCATTGCCATTGGCATCCCCTACAGCCTTAGCCAAAACAGCAAGAGTAGCAATCTGGGCAGTGTAGGCCTTGGTAGAAGCCACCGCAATTTCTGGACCTGCATGAAGCAGCATGGTGTAGGTTGCCTCACGCGACAAGGTTGAACCAGGCACATTGGTCACAGTCAGGCTCGGAATCCCTAACTCATTAGCCTTGACCAAAACCTGACGGCTATCAGCGGTTTCGCCAGACTGGCTAATCATAATAAAGAGCGGTTTCTTACTCAAAAGCGGCATATTGTAGCCCCACTCAGAAGCAATCCCCAACTCCACGGGAGTGTCCGTCAATTTTTCCAAAAAGTCTTTTGAGGCAAATCCTGCGTGATAAGAAGTTCCTGCTGCCAAAATATAGATACGGTCAGCTTCCTGTACCGCCTTGATAATATCCGCATCAACCGTTACCTGGCCAGCTTCATTTGTATAAGCGCCAATGAGTTTACGCATAACAGTTGGCTGCTCATCAATTTCCTTGAGCATATAGTAAGGATAAGTACCCTTGCCAATGTCTGACAAATCAAGTTCAGCTGTATAGCTGCCACGCTCAATCGCATTGCCATCATAGTCCATCACATTGACGCTGTCCTTTTTCACCACAACCAATTCTTTATCATGGATTTCCATGTATTCGCTGGTTTCGCGGATCATGGCCATGGCGTCTGAGCAGACCATGTTGTAGCCATCACCAAGACCAATCAGAAGCGGAGACTTGTTTTTCGCAACATAAATAGTATCTGGATCATTGGCCTCAATTAAGGCAAAGGCATAAGAACCTTGAATGATATGAAGGGCTTTTTTGAAAGCTTCCAAAGTAGACAGGCCTGTCTCAGCGAATTGACCAATCAAATGCACAGCAATCTCTGTATCTGTTTGTCCCTTCAAGTCGTGGCCTGCCAAGTATTCTTCCTTGATTTCTGCATAGTTTTCAATCACACCATTGTGAACAAGGATATGTCCTGCAGTTTGAGAAGTGTGAGGGTGAGCATTGTTCTCTGTTGGTTTGCCGTGCGTTGCCCAGCGTGTATGACCGATTCCTGTTGTCCCTTCGGTCTGCTGGCCAACTTTTTCTGACAATTCAGCAATACGACCAACTGCTTTTACCAAGTGAGCCTGCTCACCGCCTGTCACAAAAATACCTGCCGAATCATAGCCACGGTATTCTAACTTTTCAAGTCCTTGAATCAAAATATCAGTTGCGTTTGTATTGCCTACAACACCAACGATTCCACACATACTTATCACCTACGATGTTGGATAACATCATCTTTCATTTTTCTGTAAATTGGTATAGTCTAATTTATAGCTAAAGAGACCAATAAAAACAGTATATAACAAGACTTTCTCCCTGTCAAGAAATAAATTGGTCTAGTCAATTATCACTGGACGAATAAGTATAAACGAGGCTGTATGAGATACAACTCAGAACTACCATACAGAATGCTTAGTTAGCTATTGTTATTGTTCGCCATAATATTTGCAATTTCCTCAGGTGTTTCAATCATACCGCGTTGGTACCAAGTGGTGCAAGCTCCTAGAATGGAGTATCCCACAAAGGCATAGGAGTAAGCAATCTCGGCTGGCAGTTGGACTAGACTTTGACTATCCGTCAGAAGTTGGGCAATGAAAATCTCTTTTTCACTTTTGAAAAGACAGTCAATCAGGGTTTTATTCTGCTGAAAAAATGTGAAGATTGACGGAAATGTTAGTTCTGTTCCATAGGCTTCTTGGTAGGCAGAAAAAGCTCTTTCTAAAGCTTGTTTCAAAATAGCATCCTTACTGTCAAAGTTTCGGTAAAAACTAATGCGGGTCACTCCAGCTCTCTTGGCAATATCTGTAATGGTAATCTTGTCATATTCTTTTTGCTGAATAAGTTGCAGTAGAGCTTCTTGGATATATTGACTTGCTGACATGTTACAAATTTCCTCCTTCTGTTACATGGTTCGTCTATGGTATTGACATGGAAAATAGACAATGTTACACTTGTTACATCTTAATTGAAAAAACTACAAATGTCAAGGAGAAGTTTATGACCTTAAAACGTTGGATACGATTGGGAATGATAATGATTATTGGATTTTTAGTTGGACGCTTGTTGGTTCGACTATTTCTTAATTTGCTGATAGGCGGTACACTTTTGGGAGGTAATTTCCTATGAGAAGGAGAAAAGGTGTAGGTTTGGGAATATTGGTATTTATTTTGGCTGTCCTTGCTGGTGTTATTTCTAAGGGGGTGCTCAAACCAGCTTGGGTCAAGAACTATTCTGTCGAATGGACGGACCAAGTGGGGAGAAGGGTGACTGACCTATCCTATGGAGAAGCCGATTCACAAAAGTTCGACCTCTATCTGCCTGCAGATAGCAGTAAAAAAACTTACGGGCTTGTCATATATCTCCATGCTGGGGGATTTACAAGTGGTGATAAACAGGACGATCAGCAGATGTTACAATGGCTGGCTTCCAAAGGTTATGTAGCAGCTGGAATTAACTATACCTTGCGGACAGATGAAAATGAGGCTAGTGTGGCAACACAGGCTCAGGAGATAAAAGACAGCATTCCTCATGTGATTGAGGCAGCCAAAAATGAGGGTTACCTCGTCAACAAAATGGCTATATCAGGTGGCTCAGCCGGTCATGCTCTAGCTATGATCTACGCCTATCGGGACGCCAAAGAGGCTCCAGTTCCTGTGGTTTTGACCTTCGGTGGAGTTGGACCTTCTAGTTTTTACATGGAAGATTGGGGGATTTATGGGGCAGATACCAATCATGAAGCTGCCGCAGGTCTTGTCAGTGCCATGTCCGGTCAAGAGGTGACAAAGGAGATGATTATGGACGGTAGTTACAAGGCCATTGTCAATGAAATCTCAGCAGTCCACTGGGTGACAGAAGAAACTATACCTAGCGTGGTCATCTATGGCAAGCATGATAAGGTACAGCCTTATACCGCAGCCCTCCGACTTGAAAAAACCTTGAAGGAAAAGGGAGTGGACTACCAGTTCCTTACCGCTGAACATTCAGGCCATGGTCTGCAAAATGATGACGCAACCAACCAAGAATATCTGAGGTTAGTGGAAGAATATTTGGCAAAATATATGCCAGTCAAGTGATGGCCAATAGTGAAAGTTAACGATTAAAAGTTTTCATGCTTCCTACATATCGATTCCACTTTCCTTCTCACACTCACTTCAATAAACTAGAATTAGGCTACTAAAACTTTGAGTTGAAAAGGCTGGAACTGACATTCAAGATGATTGGTTTACCAGAATAATAAAGATACAAAGCCCTTATCAAGAGTAAAATTCTGATAAGGGCTTTATGATTGATTTTCAAGACAATATTCTAAATAACAACAAAACTGGATGATTGCACTGAAAAAGACCGGCCTTAAGGGACCAGTCCTGTTTCTATAAAACCAAAGTCTGACAGGGGGCTCACCCTAAATGTCAATCGACCGACAATCTCTTTTTCAGCAATCAAACCAAAATGCCGACTGTCATCCCGATTGGTCCGTATATCGTTCAATACCAGTAAGTGGCCTTCTGGTATAGTTTGATATTGACCACCTGTCAATGTTGCAATGGTGAAATCCTCTGTGTAATACTCCACCTCAGGTACAGAATGCAGATAGACTTCATCAATAATCTGATTATTGCGATAGAGAACATCATCCATATAGGTAACAGATTCTCCCGCAAGAGCAATCACACGACTGATATAATTTTCACCATCATGCTGATAGAGAATAAAATCCCCATAATCCACTTCAGCATTGCGCAGCACAATAACCATATCATCTTCTCTTAAGTACTGATTTGACATGGATTGTGTAATCGAAATCGGTTCAAAAAACCAAACTCGCAATCCAATTAGTCCCAATACCAACAAGATAAGCAACAACAGTTGCTTCCATAAATCTCTTTTTACCATAATCTCTCCGTTTCACTATTAGTATACCATACTTTAAGGCGCTTCGTGCATGAGATGGCGGTAAATTTCCTCAGCTATGACCCTGTTTCCCAGCGGAGTCAAATGCAGGCCGTCGCTGTAGTATTCCAAATGTCCCTTGGTCAAGGGATATAGATTGATGACTGGCAGGCCTAGCTTATGACCGATTTGGGAGATAATATCCTGCAATTCGTCTTCTATGATTTGATTATTTAGTCCAAAGCGACTGGTGGGCACGAAGGGCGGGATGACCAGATAGACATCTGGCTGGCTAGATAAACTCATATACCGCTCTGCCATTTCCCTATATTCCGCAAAAAATCTCTCCCTGTTCCAGTAAGGTCCGCGGCTATCATTGCTGCCAATCATGATAATCACAATATCCGCTTGACTTTCGAGCGAGAGTCGGGCATTTTCCTCTTTAAAGTAGGGGAAATCTGCTGTTGACTGGAGCGAGCGACCGCTCAGACCATAGTTTGAAACCTGATAATGATGACCAAGTCTCTCAGCCAAAATACAAGGGTAGGCATCCTCTTCCCTGTTCTCTAACCCATAACCAAACGTCAAACTATCTCCGACTGCTGCTACTTTGATGGCCCCATTCCCAACAGTAAGAACCTCTGGATACATAATATCTGACACGTGAACTCCTTGATTTTTCTTATTTCCTATTGTAACATGTTGGAAAAAATAAATAAACTAAGGAATTTGTGATATAATAAACAATATGAAGAAACAGATAATTATTATAGGTGGAGGAATTGTCGGCTCTACCGCCGCCTTCTATCTCTCCCAAAATGAACATGTCAATGTCACGCTCATAGATTCGGGCCTAGGAACAGCTACCCGTGCCGCTGCCGGTATCATCTGCCCCTGGATGGCCCAGAAGAAAAACCAAGACTGGTATCGGCTCACATCGGAAGGAGCTGTCTTCTATCGCCAGCTCGTAACCGATCTGGAAAAAGCAGGAGCTCAGGACATCCCCTTCAAGCAGACTGGCACCATCGGCCTAAAAAGCCGGCCTGATTTGCTGGAGAAAATCCAAAAAATTGCTGAGAAGCGCCGCGAGGACACTCCAACAATCGGTACCATCACCCCTCTGACAGGAACTGAAATCGTTGATTATCTCCCACCGCTCAAGCCCGATTTTTATGGCATTCACTTAGAGGGAGGAGGACGCATAGACGGTGGACGCCTGATTGATATTCTTCAGGAACGGTTTTTGGAAAATGGCGGAGCGCGCCTGCAAGGACAGGCAAGATTGCTAGATCAGCATACTATCGAGCTTGATGGACAAAACCTGACCGCTGACCACATTATACTTGCCACAGGAGCCTGGTTACCGCATATCCTGGAGCCACTAGGTTACCAGGTTGATGTACGACCACAAAAGGGACAACTTTTGGAATTAGACACCGAACTTGATACCACAGACTGGCCAGTGTGTATGCCCTATGGTCAAATCGACATTCTCCCATTTGAACATGGCAAAATCATTATCGGTGCCACCCATGAAGACAACATGGGCTATGATTTAAGCCTCGATCCAGACAAAATCCAAGCCATGCAGGACAAGGCAACGGAATTCATGCCCAGCTTGGCACAGTACCCCGTCGCCCGAACTCGTATCGGTACTCGTGCCTATACTTCAAACTATGCACCCTTCTATGGCAATATGGCCGACCTGCAAAATGTATGGGTTGCCAGCGGCCTCGGCTCGTCTGGACTAACAAATGGGCCATTTATCGGCTGGCAAATTGCCCAAGAAATCCTCGGTCAACCAACTGACTTTGACCGATCCGCCTATTCTCCAGACAATTACATTACTAAACTGTAAAGATTGTTGAAGAGGCTGAGCAAAAAGTCTTAAAAATAGAAAATAGCTTAGAACTACCTTATCGGAAACGTTGATTCTAAGCTATTTTTGCTTGTTCAAATGTTAATCGAAAACCAAACTTTAGAACCTGTATTCACAAGTAAAGTGCTTGATATAAGAGAGCAGTTTGTGTTCATCAAGGCAGTTTTTTGAGGAAATATAGTCGTTTAGTTTTTCTTTTATTACTTCGTTAACTCGCTTTGCCGTACT
>CAMBAD010000016.1 GCA_945864085.1 uncultured Streptococcus sp. | reverse complement strand
GAAACGGCTTATAGCCGGTGTACAAGCCACCCGTTTTCACGGGTGGTTATGACTGCTCTTAGTAATATCTGTAGTACTAGCAAGAACCGGCTGTGTTAAATTCACTCCTACAGTTGGTTACCCAAAAATCTTTTTCCAGAGCAGTATTTCCATCCACTTGGACTGCAAATTCAGGAATCGGGAAATGCATATCTTCGCTCTCGATACGGCTTTCCACGCGACGTAGGCGATCATTTGCGCGACCAGTACTGTCAACGATTGGCTGAATGCCGTTAAAATCAATTACTTTACCACCCATCATCATTTTAACTCGGAAATTCGCGCCAGAATAAATCGGAGTTAGTCGCAAAAATGCCGGCTGATAAGCAGATATAGTTTGCATAATCTCCACCTTTACAGAACAAGCATACTGCTCTGTATCGAGATTTCGACATCGCACAGCGCTCAAATCGGACGTGCTATTCGAATCACCTGTTTTTCGACTTCCAGGCAGAACATCGCTATTAGAACCGACTGTTGTGGGGTAATATATGCGCTCGTTGATACCATTTATATCGTTAGTAAAGACAGATTCGTCCAACAACTCCAGGCTTCCTCCTATATAGCCGAAGAATTGCGCCTTCATAACCGGCGGGCGGTTTTCAGCCGAATTCCATTGAGTTCGCGATGGTAATTCGAGGACATTACCCGTAGCCGGCGCCATAAGGCTAACATTCGTGCTGGTAGGATTGGTTAAATCTTCCTTCGAATACCAACTAATCTCTACACTGTTAATATCGTCTATACCTTTGAGCTGAATTGTCCGAGATTCACCTTCGGCAATCTCCCCAAGATAATCCGGAGTGTTTGCCTGGATTTTTACGCAAGTATATGCTTGATTAAGTGCAGCGTCGTTATTCGTACCGGTTCCGCTAGTAGTCTGAATCACAGTTTCTCCATCGCTAGAACCAATTCCCGCAGAACTCATCATGTTACAGCTGCCACTATCAAGCGCTTGTGCCATTCTAGCGCATTTTTCTGAATTAGGGTTATTATTCACGCCAGCATGACATTCAGAATTCCAGACACGAATGAACCGCTTCGCATCTTCCACTCCCGCCTGAGCTGAATCATAGGCTGATTGCGACAAGTCTTGGCGACTTGCGTTCGAAAGGTCACGATTAACCATTCGAACGAAGCTCGCCGTAAGAAGTGCCACCAACACACATGTAACGATGACGATAAACATCGAAACGCCACCTTTTTTAAAATTGTTCTGTTTCATCATCATGCTCCTCATAACCTAATTGGTAGCTCCTTGGTGTAAGTTGTTATAATCTTTGAATCGCTCATCGCGTTTGCTTTTGCCCACATGTAAATATCTGGGCGCTGGTTATACACCTCAGCAGGCTCCGCTAAGTTGCCAAAGCTACTTCCTGCAGTTCGCCAAGATGAAAGCGTCTGAGCGATAATAGGACCGTTTACGCGTAACTGTTTTCCGCAGTTATTCTGGTTGACATCGCTTTTATTGACATTACAGGTTCTAATTTCATTTCTTGAGATCAGCCAAGCATCAATTCTCGTCACGCCAGGATCGATAAAGATATTATCCGCAATAATAATCGTCTGCTGGAACTCCGAGATGCTGACACTTCTAGGATTGCGAGCTACAATATTTCCACTAATCGTGATGTTGCCTGCATAAATAACGTGAGTATTGCCGGCTACTTTATTATTGCCATCTATCGCTCCAATTTGCGAATTTCCAGTAAAGTTCTGGACAAATACCGCTTCGCCAGCGCTACCACTGTTCGCGCGAGGATATCGTGCTTCAAACTTCTCAATAATAGCCTGAGAGTTTGTTCGCCCCTGCCAGTCTCCCCATTTACCAATTCCGCCTGTAGTGTTGCGGAAAGTTAGCCTGTTTTTGTCGTGAGTGGATTCAGAGGTGAATCGCTGAATGCTGCCGCCAGCAATAGCTTCGAACTCAACCCAGGAACCAAACACCCCACCACCAGCATTCGTTCGGCTGGTTTTGATTCCTGATCGAGAGTAGATTCCATTACCCCAAACCTGAAACTTCGGCTTTTTGACAACAAGGATACATAGTGGAGCAGAATGTCGCCATTCTTGACCGATTTTTGCTCTTTGTGATGATTCACTTTCTCCAGAGTTCATTTTGTAAGCAGAAACCGACAGCGCCACACAATACCTCGAGCCAAGTTCGGCATTTTCTGGGATATTTTCGATCATGGAACTCAAGTTGGTTTTTCCTGAGTTAAATGACCTTGTGCCAGTTTCTGCAACGCGGCAGTTTCTTAGAGTTGCGCCGACATACTGACCGGTATAATGAGAGCAGGTGTTGCCATTGTTATTATCAGACCTCTGTGAAGGTGTGGCAAACCTTTCTTGCGCACCAGAAATATCCCAAGTTGTGATCTTATATTGGGTTTCTGGTGGAGTAGGTGTTCTACCTGTGTTGGTGATGTCGGGAGTAATTGATGGCGTAGAACCCGGTTCAACAGGAACATCACCACCGCACGGATTACTTCCGCTACTTACGCAAGGCACCAACTCAAACTCGTATGGCACATACACACACGCTCTGCTTGAAGAGCTTGAAGTTGAATTCGTTCCTACATACTCTTTCTCATAAGCCTGTTGTCCATCCTTGACCACACCCTTTTTCTTGTACTGAACATTGTTGATGGTAGAACTAATTCTGTCACAGATGATACTTCCAGCGTCTGACGGCAAAATAGAGCGCCCAGATTCAGTTCTAGTGTAAGCTAAGCCCCTTTGCGGAAGACTCAAACCTTTAGAGCCCCTCCGACCAGCATCCGTATTCCAAGAAAGGGTTGCAGTATCCCATTCGCTACCATCATAAACATCACCATACACCTCGTGCTTGAATCGTATACTTGACCCAACTGGAGCAAGATGGCCTTCGCCGTCTTTCCAGCTACCATTATTTACGCTGACTTGTGTGTTGGTTTGGCTGCCAAGTTTAGGATAGTAGGGGATGTCTGCTGGGGGTTGGACGTTTCGTCTAATCTGAACATCTTCAGTTGAAAAACCTAAAGCATTAGCATTCCAAACTCCGACATCGTATGTCGGCACATTACCCACTAATACATAGTCCGAAGGTAGATGGATAGTAGGATGAATAACCCCACCAGCCACACAATCGCCTAAAGCAAAAGCAATACCATCTCCCTCAGGAACTCCTTGTTTACTATTGTATACACCTCCATACGTAACATGACTTGTCACATCTCTTGAATTAACTCCAGCACTATTACTTGTCACACTTATTCCATTTACTGGGATTGTTCCGTCGTTAACCCTCAAAATCAGCGCCTTAAGATGCCGGTTATCTCCCCAGACCCGAACGCCATCACTCCTAATAAAGCTATTATCATATGTAGCATAAAAACCTGGCTTATTAATCCAGTGACCTTTTGCTTGCGTCTTATGCTCTTCATCCTGACAAGACCAAGTATTATGGTTTACGGCAAAACATACTCTACCTATCTGTTCACCCTTCACCGCAAAAGCAGTATCCTCTTTATTTCTATAAGAAATCTTATTACTTCGCTTCACATCTTCGAGAAACTCTGTCCAGTCATAATAATCACCACTGTTTTCGCTCTCAATTCTTACAATCGCAAAAACTCCGACACCTGTAGTCAAAACATCAGAATGTTCCCCTACTTTCATCTTAGAGACAACTTCATTTAAATCAACTACCTTACCGATAAGTTTATCATCAACAACATTAACAGGGTTAAAACCAGAATCTCCACTAACAGCATTCATCCTATCGAAATTAGCTGCTACGGCAACTCCATTGCCCATTTTCGTCATGTACTCTTCTTCATTTTGAAATCCGCTCAACAGGTTTAGGTCTGTATTTCTAGCAATTTCTTCGGCAGATACCCCCTTCTTGAACAATGGTAAGAATTTATCTCGAAGGATAGACTTAGCCTGTTCGTATTTTTTCTTCACTTCCTCCTCGGTCTCCGAAGAGGAAAAATACTCCGACTGATAATTAACCGAGACTCGAAGAATTTTTCTGTCCTTTATTAAACAGTCCTCAAGTTTTTTCTGATAAGCATAGTTTTCCTGATTGAGGTAATAAAAACTATTTTTTTCTCCTAGGAAGTTGCCGATTTCAGGAGCGTTATCATCTGTAATATCCGTCTTTTGAGCGATGTTGTAAATTTCTCTGCTAGTCAATGGCTTGATATTACACTTTTCTTTAGCCTTATTTTTTAAAGCCACATTCATAATTGTCATGTCTTTGACAAATTTTTCATCAATAAGAGCGTTTGGACTGTTCTTTTTGTATTCGTCTGCTTGGCTCGTAAGTTCTTTTAGTCTTGTTTCAGTAATAACCACATCACCAATTTTGATATCCGAACTATTCTGTAGATTCTTAACCAAAAAGGAAACACCTACGGCAGCAACCACCGCCACTAAAGCGACCGCAATCCTCCAAAGATGCTTTTTGTATTTTTGTGGTTTGGGTTGTTTTATTATCTCATTATCCACGATTCCTCCTCATTCATACAACTATTTAAGCACAAGTAACATAAATTTTCAAGGTTTTTATACGTGAAAAAGCCCCGCTTAGTGCGAGGCAAAAAGTTGATAGACGCGCAAAGTTTCAATCATTTTTTCGCTTGATAAGACCAACAAGTCCTATCAAGCCTGTTCCAACGAGGCTAAAGATTGAGCTTGCTTCACCTGTGTTTGGCAGGGTTTTAGCAGCTGGAGTAGTTGCGGTGGCTGATTGAGTTTCCACCGCTGGTTTGGTTTCTGCTACTTTTTCAGTAGAAACTTTTCCAGCAGCCTCCTTAACAGGTGTCTCCTTACCACCATCAGATGGTGGAGTGACTGGGTCGGTTTGGGTGTCTGTTGGCGGAGTTGCCGTATCGCCACCAGCTCCTCCATCAGTTGGTGGGGTGACTGGGTCGGTTGGCTTTAGTGTCTCTACCTTATCGTAAAAGAAATAGCTAGTAGGATACCAATCTTCATCATGCCAAACATTATCACCAGCAACATGGTCATAAGTGACCGATATAGTATTATTGCCAGCTACAGCATAGCCATCAATATTTGGTGCTACCTCTACAATAGTTTCACCCTTTGCAATCACACCCTCCTTATAAGGTGCGATGTCTGTGTAAGAAGGAGTGCCCCCATTCTCCACTACATCATTTAAGAAGTAATGAATGCGATAGGTAATAGACTGCTCCTCCGCATAAACTGTAGAGGTGTTTACCAAATTGCCACCCACAGGAACAATCGCACCTCCCAAAACAAGAGCAGAAGCAAGGGCTACGCCCCATTTAACCAATTTTTTTGTATTCATCATATTTTCCTAAGGCCTTGATTGACCTTTCCTTTCTTTTTTGTATATAAAGAAAAACTCCTATCAAGCCCATTAAAGGAAGACATTATGAAACCATAAGTCGTCTTCAACTTTTAATGTACCTGATAGAAGTTTTGAGTAATAAACCGTCTATCAACATTATCATCATGGTATCATATTTTAGGTGGTTTGTCAATATATATTTTTGTTTTTTAGATAATTCCCTGCTACAATAGGGTTTGTGCGTGTTTTAGTTAACGGTCGTTAACTAAAACAATGAAAAATCAAAAAATGCCGACTTGGCAAGGCTTCAAAAACCCCGTCAAATCAGCATTTCTAATATTTTTTATTGATAACTTTGATTGTTTTAACAAACGACCGTCTGCTAAAACATTTTTACGAGTTTAGTTTACTATTTTTTCTAGCTTTTGTCAACGATTTTTGGGTTAAATTTTGCGGTTCGTTCGGATATTGTTGCGCCTCAGGGCACTGTAAATGGTAGCGGTGGAAATCTGGAACTGGCTGGCGATGTCTCGGACAGTCATTTCTTCTTCCAGATAACTTATAATAACTTGCTTTTCTTTAGATTTTGATATGCCTTTATTACCCAACTTCACGCCGCGTTCTCTAGCTTTACGCAGTCCGTCTTTGGTGCGTGACGAAATAGCTTGGAGCTCCCATTCTGCCACATAGCCCAGCATAAGGCAGAAGAACTTGCCAGTTAGCGAATCCGTTTCGATTTGTTCATGGATAGATTGAAGGCGGATGTTATAACTGGTTAGTTCCGATATGATAGCGGACAGGTGGAGCATTTTTCGGGTTAGGCGGTCCAGCTTATACACCACAAAGCTGGTTTCTATGCCACTTTCAGCGCATTCCTTGGCGAGCTTGAGGGCTTTTTGAAGTTGTGGTCGCTCTTGGTTGCCGCCTGATTCTTTTTCGATATAGAGTTTGTCGCAGAAGCTCAAGGCTTCTTTTTGAACTTCCAAACCCAACTCTTGGCGATTGTCTGTTGAGCTAACACGGGCGTAGCCAATGATGACAGAACCTTTTTCTTGATATTGCTTGATGATTTTCTTCACATTTTCCTCCTTGCTTTACTATTGTAGCAGGGTGGTTATATTTTAGAAGAAAAACAGTAAAAAATGGTATCACTGAAGCGGATTGCTTATAATTTTTTACCTCAGGTTTCCATTCGCACCGTCCTTCGCTTCGAGTTGAATTGTTTCTGCATAAAATCGCCGTTTCTAAGGTGTTTCGTCAGGCAACTTATTGCCTATTAGGGTTATTTTTAAGGGGGCAGCCAAGCAATTTCAATATGTAATTCCCAGAATGTACAAGAAATTATATCTTCGAATTAATCCCCCCGTATCGCCATTTCCAGCCCATATAACGTCTGTTTTAGCGTTAAAATATTCATCAGACTCTGATTTTGAAATCCATTTTCAGATTGTAAATATTACATCGAAATAGACTGGACTTCCTTAATAAAGAGAGTTATCATTGTCCAGTAATAATAGTTAACAGATAAGGAAATTATGAACGACTACAAAGCCAAACAAGAATTAATAGCACTTGGCGAGGAAATTCGCCAACATACACTTTGGGGCTTGATACCAGAAATACCAAAGTGGGATTGTACCAAGCTCGGAGCCTATTTGCCAGTCATAAGCTTGCCAGCATTTATTTACAGCTTAACCGTAAAAAATGGCGTTATGAGCTACGCTGTAACAAGTTTCGAGCAATTTACCAAACATACCGAAATCTACGAAATTAACGCCACACTTTGGGAATTTATGGTAAAACTTCAAGCGGTCATAGATAGCCAAACCGAAAAAGAATTTTGTCAAAACTTGCTTGAAGTTTTGCGGATAGAAGTTTATCTTGTAAAAGAATGGGATGATTAGAGATGCCTCAGTCAAATCTGCTGGGGTATTTACGTCAACCGATACGCTTCCAATTCTTCCGTGCTTTCTGCTTCCTCCATCATCTCAACTGGTACAAGATAAAAATTAATCGGCAAATCTCTATGTTGTTTGGTAAAAAGTTTCGCTAATTGTTCGAAGAAGCTATCGTCCGTTTCAATGGCTAAAATCTCAAGGAGTTTTGAACCGACGGTCGTAAAGGTGTAGCTTTTATAAGTTATTTCAAAAGCATCGCTGTTTGTTTTGAAGAAAAAAACCAAATTGTCATTCTGAAAACCGGCAGGCTCCTCCTCTACAAATACTGGGTTATCCATCCTTGCCCCAATGTTGATAAGCCCAAATTCCTCCATTAAAAGAAACTCTCCATTCCCCACCCCAAAATCATTATAAAGCCTAATTTCTGCGTCAGTAACAGGGGCATAAAGGTAATATTCCTCATCTTCGTCAATAACCACCAACTTTGCCAAGGTTTTAAAAACGGCAATCTCTTTTGTTGTCATTTGCTCAACTATTGACCAAAATTTAGTAGGAAGATTTTCTCTATAAATTACCTCCACCAAGTTATCGCCCCAAGCTGACATAGTTTGGAGTGTTTTTATCCCTGAAACTGTTGTGGTATTGTAGCTTACTGTTTTGTTATGGCGACAAGCTAAGGAATAATAGAAACACTCTGCTAAAAATAAATATGGGCGATTGTCTTTATTTTTGGCATACGATTGAAGCAAACCTTGATAAATATCTTGGTTCAGATTGGTTGATTCTTTAAGGAGTTGGTAAGTTTCCTCAACCATCTTCAAACTATCAAAATTACCATTGCGGAAGTTTTGGTTGCGTAATCTCAATTCAACATTTGCGAGATAAGTTTCAAAACCCTCATCATAAACCAGTTGTTCAATCTCAAAATAGATATTTCGTCCTTGATTAACACCAGAAAATACTTTCGAAGCAATATCGCTTTGATAATTGAAGTCGGTAAGTGCCATTAGTATGACCCTTGTCATTGTGGTTGGATTTTTCCAGCCACGATTTTCTTTTTCTAACAATTGAAGTAAGTTTTGAAGCGTGAACATTTCATTCCTCCTTTTCGCAATAAAATCGCAATACTTTGGCAAAAATCACCTTTTTGGCTCTGCTATACTGTAACCAAGTTAGCTAACTAAATTATAGCAAAAGGAGAGAACCTATGTCACATCTACCACAAAAATTTAACAACTCCGAAGTCTTACCAGCTTCTGCACTTAGTCCACAGAAAATGGCAATTGCTCGCAACCTGTCGCAAGATATGGCAGTTGTTCAAGCCAACGAAATTTTGGCTCAAGATATCCTGAACAAGGTCGCCAGTCTCTCAGAGCTTGAAAGTCAGATTTTGGCTCACAATCCGCAAGCCCAGCAACGGACGGACTTCATCATTAAAGCATTCACTTACGTTTCTGCTCGTCGTTTCAAATAGGAGGCTCGTATGGATTGGAATTTAATTGCCCTTGTATTGCTTTCAGCCCTATGTGTTCTAGGGCTTGCTCTCATTGCCTTAGTGGATGAAGTGGAAGAATCCCAAGAGTCCGAAACTTTCGATTTTTTCACTGAAGAAGAGCTCGCTTTAGTAGAATTTCTTGAAACTCGTCAATCTATCAACGAGGATTTTCTGGTGGCTCAGAAGAAGCTATTAGAAAATCTCAATCACGAAAGGAGGAAATTTTAAGACAATCTGTTGTATTTCTCACAACAGCGAACAAGTCGGGCGGATTTGTTCCGTCTGACCTCTGTTTTTAGCTTTCGCATCGCTCCAGAATCTTATCTTGCTTATGGTTTGAAAAAATCATATTTTAAGGTAAAGTCAGAGCGTCTGACGCAGACAGAAAGGATTTTCAAAATGACAAAATATCAAGACACAATTAACCAACATCCGCCTAAGAAGTTCAAGACCATCCTCGCCGACCCGCCTTGGGGTGTGGCACAAAAAGGCAAACTCGGCGCAATCCGACATTATAACTTAATGACGATTGAAGAAATCAAGAAAATGCCAGTTTCAAGCCTCACCGAGGGCGACGCTCACCTCTGGCTCTGGACATATCCAGCCACCCTCGAACAATCGTTCGAAGTCGTGCGAGCGTGGGGTTTCGAGCCAAAATCCATCTTCACTTGGGTGAAGCCTCGACTTGGTTTGGGTAGTTATCTCCGAAACTGTACCGAACAAGTGATTTTTGCGACTCGAGGTAAGGCTCCCATCAAGTTCAAGGGGCAAATGAATTGGGGAATGTTTCCAGTCCAAGACCACAGCCACAAACCTGAAGAACTCTATTCTATTATTGAACGCTGTTCAGAGGGCGACTACTTGGAACTCTTCGCTCGCCGTCCAGCGCCTTCAGACAAAAACTGGTATGTTTGGGGCAATGAAATCACGAGCGACATCATCATTCCGAATTATCCAGTTCCTAAATATTCGAAAGATGTCCGAGATTTTCGAAAGGTAGGCCAAGATGAATGAAAAAGCTAATAAGCTACATTGTTGGCTTCTGCCTTTTGGCAATACTGGTCAACTACTCTGTTCAACTTCTGGTCGATATTTGGCTGGAGCTAGTAATTGGTTTAGTTATTGCTTTGGGATTTTACATCGCTATTACATTCATCAAACATCGTCAAGATTGGAGGTAGTATGAAAAGACCAACTCATCTGTTGTGGCAAAGTATGGATTGGGCGCGACCGTTTGACTTCGAAACAGTCTGCAATTTTACAACTCAACTCAATGGTTATTCTCGTCGCCAGCCCTTTATCTGGGAAATTCGTTTAACGCCAGAGAAAGCCAGCCATCTTATCGGAGCTGACTCAATAGACTTGCGATTTTTGAAAGAAATGATGACCTCGTATAACGCTGTTCGTTTTGAGAAAACCAAGCGGGCAAAAGTGACCTCAGCCTACAACATCACTCTTTCGAAAAATCACTACGCCTTAAAAACCAAAGAAGTAGACAATCTGGTTCGGAGTTTCCTGTCGCAATCTGGCACTTTAAAAAGAAATGAAGAAATCGTGCTCCAGCTAGTTGTCGGTAAATCCTCCTCTCCAAAACCAATTCTCAAAGACCTTGGCAATCCAGACGCAACTCTTTGGCAGAAGCTAACAGGTAATATCCCACCGCTCTCGACAGATTCTAAGGCGCTGATGCGAGAAAAACTCCACCATAGTCTATTTCAAATTAGCTTGCGTCTTGGTATTCGAACAGACAATAAAGCTCGAGAAATTCAACTCCTAAAAAGTATTCTGGCTTCGCTTCGAATTTTAGAACGAGCTGGAGCTGAGTTTTCTGCTAAGCCAACTTCAAGCGAAAAAATAAACCACGGAAACATTCCATGGCACTTCCAGACAATTGTTTCAAGCATTGAACTCGCCAGCCTTTTCTTACTGCCAGCTGGCGAGACTCAATACGCAGGCGTATCATCACTGTCGCCCAAAACTATTTTACCACCAATTGGCTTTTCGCAAAATACCAAACGTCTCTTTGGATATAGTTTGGAAAAATCCCCGAGGTTTATCGGTATTCCAGCGCGAGAGGGATTGTCACATACTTGGCTTTTGGGTGGCACTGGGAGTGGAAAATCCACTGCTATGCTAAATTTATTCTTGTCGGACGCTCGAGAAAACCACTCCGCTGTGGTTATCGACCCCAAGGCAACATTAGTTTCAGATATTTTGGAACGACTGCCTAAAGAACGGGATAAGGATGTGGTCATTTTAGACCCTAGTCAAACTGGGCAATCCGTTTCGATAAATCCTTTTGACTTGGTAAAATTTGGCGTGCCAGCAGAATTGGTTGCGGATATGCTTCTTGGTGTCTTTCAGGAGATTTTCGAAGAATCTTGGGGGATTTACACGCAGGATATTCTTAGTCATGGTTTTCATACTTTGGCAAAAATAGATGGTTTAACACTTATCGACCTGCCAAAACTCTTAACCAACAAAACCTTTCGGCACGACCTTTTGAAAAATGTTTCAGACCCATTTTTACTGGATTTCTGGCAAGGTTATAACACCTTGAGCGATTCTGCACGCCAAACCATGATTTCTCCAGTCCTTAACAAATTTCGGAGCGTCTTGCTTCGTCCAGCCTTGAGAGCGGTATTAGGACAATCTTCAGGCAAATTCTCACTGAAAGACATTTTCGACAAGCCAAGACTCTTACTTGTTCCGCTAAACAAAGGCTTAATAGGAACAGAAAACGCCAAATTCATCGGAGCGATTTTGTTGGGCTGTTTGTACCAATTGACACTCCTTCGAGCTAAGGAAACCGTCCGAAAACCAGTTTTCATTTATATTGATGAGGTGGCGGATTATCTCAAACTCCCAGTTCCTTTAGAAGACGCACTATCTATGTCTCGAAGTTTAGGTGTTGGTTATATTTTAGCTAATCAATTTTCAAAGCAATTACCGAAACAGCTTCGAGAGTCTATTTATGCCAACTGTCATAACCAGATTATTTTTGGGCTTTCAATGAATGAAGCCAAGGAACTGGCTGGGCTTGTCCCTGAGCTTTCCGCAGAGGATTTCTACAAACTACCGCCATTTCAGGTTTATGTCAAAGTGCCAATCGTGAAAAATACATTCAAATGGTTATCTGCCAAAACAATGCCAGCACCGCCTGCCTTTCGCAAGAAAGATGAGATTTATGGCGAGAGCTTCAAGCGATATGGTTCAGCATTTCCTGAACAACAATCAAGCCAACCAGCCTCAAAACCAATCTATGGTATCGGCAGGAAGAAAAAGGAGGTGTCAGATGAGGCTAACTAAACAAGATTATGAGGTTTTGAGCCTACTTAACCGTTGTCGCTACGCCACAACCAAACAGTTGGTGGAACTTTATTTCAGAGAAAATAAACCTAAAACCGCCACAAGGCGAGCCAATCTCCTCACCAAAAAACTATCCAATCTTGGTCTTATCCATCATCTGGAACGCCGAATCGGTGGCGTGCGAGCTGGGAGCGGTTCATACATTTGGCATATCACACACAAAGGGATTAAGGTTCTTCGTGAAGTCGAGCCGAGTGTGAAACTCAAATTGAAAAATCGTTATGAGCCAACACGCAACCATCTCAAACACCAGTTGTTCGTGACACAGTTGTTTGTGGAACTCTACAAACTTCACAGTGAAAACAAGCTATTTCTGGAAGATTTTTCCTTTGAACCAAAATGTTGGCGGAGCTTTGCGACCTTGTTTTCACATTTTACACTCAAACCAGATGCTTTCGTGCGACTAACTATTAGCGACTTCGAAGATGTCTACTTCTTAGAGGCAGACAACGCTACAGAACATATTGGTAGAGTGATTGCCAAATGCAAGCAATACATCGCCTATTTCAATACAGGTATCGAGCAACGTGAAAACGAGGTCTTTCCATTGGTAATTTGGATTGTGCCAGATGAAAAACGGAAGTTACCCATTTTGAATCGAATTAGAGAAGATTTAGACGCTTACTGGGAGCTTTTTGAAGTGGTAACATTGGACGAATTCTCAGAGTTTATACAAGGAGGACAAGATGACGCAAGAACAGAAACGTAAAATTGGCAAAGCGACTTTTGTGATTGTGCGGAAGTTTACAGGAAAAGAATCTCTTGAAAATAAAATCAGTCGCTTGATTTTGAGAGATGAGCAATAATTGACAAAACATTCGCTTTGTGCTATAATTTATATATACTTAAACGAAGTAGAACATTGCGAACGCCTGTTTACAACTGTTCTACTTCGTTTTTCTTATTTTTAGGAGGAAAAACGGATGCGACTATTGATAAAATTAATCCATATTTTTATTGAAAAGATGGATGCTATCAAAACTCACTACAAACTAAAAACTGAAGCCCAAGAAAAATATATGGATGAAGTCATTAAGGAATTTAGCGAACTTTACTACAGAGGATGTAATGGAGAAATCCAACTTCTTGATGAGACTTTGGTGAAATTCGCCAAAACTAAAAACATCAAGCAGGTCGAGAAATTAAACCGTCAAATCAAAGAATTGAACGGTTTGTGAGTCCTGTTTAGGGCTCATTTTTATTAGATATATCTACACTATCAGTGTCTAGTGACATGTTTATTCTGCCGTCAATCCCTTCCTCTAATATATAGTTGTGAACAGAAACAATTATTTCTCCATCTAGCTGTGATTTAAGAGTTTTGGCTAAATCTAAAATAAAATCAGCGCTAGTAGTCTCTTCAATCAATTCATATAACTGACTCCCAAATCTAGTAAGAGAATAACTATGAAATTCAAATGTTTTAATTTTGCTTTCAGGATTGATACTAAAGTTTACAAAATATTGTTCATTAAAAAATCCACTTAAATCTCTCTTTAATTCAAGCTCGTGCGTTGCCTCTACGCCCATATTGATTAAACCGCATTCTTCAAGAAGCAATAATTCATCTTCATCAATACCATATTGTCTATAAATTGCCAACATTTCTTCATTTTCGGGAGATATAATATGAATTCCTCCCGAAGGCGTTTGAACGGCTAGCTTGGAAATTTTGAGGAAAATTTCTGCTTCAATTTTGCTCAATAGTCTCATTGATTCAATGAATCTAAAAGAATAATTACCTTTTTCTTCAGCTTCACCATTAAGTATTTTTGCCCAAATAGTTTGCATGTCCCTATCTGAGACCAGTGAAGCAGAATCAAAGAAACGAACAAACCACTCAGAGGAAAATTCAACAGGGTTTGTTCGAGAAAAATCGTCTAGGCTATCAGCTATTTGAGCGATTTCTTTAATGTTTTTACATCGAGCAATATCAACTGCAGGAATAGTATTATTAGAATTGCTGATTCTTTCTGCAATTAGGTCCTGCTTCATTTTATTAAACTGAAGTCGCTCTCCATAATAATATCCTAAAAAATTGATGGCAGCGGTCGTTACGGAGCTTCCAGCAATACTTACTATTGGTTCTTGGGCTAAAAAACTAAGGTCAAACACATCATCACCTCACAGATTTTACTAACTTCATTCTATCATAAAATATTAACTTTATCCGCCAAAATTCGTTAATTGACTGGACTTCCCGCCCACTTCGAGCTATCATGTCAGTGGGTTATAGGTGAATCGAAAGGAGCACACTATGAACAAAAGCACATTGACATTTGAAGAAATCAAAACACAGAATTTGGAAAATCTGCCAGATAGGATAACCGCTCTGTATTGTCGCTTATCCGCTGAAGACGCCAACGAAGGCGAGAGTAACTCAATCTCCAACCAGAAACAGATTCTCGCCCAAGTAGCTATGCGTGAAAACTTGCCAAATCCATTCTTCTTCGTGGACGATGGTTTCTCAGGTTCGAACGCCCAACGACCAGATTTTCAGAAGATGATGAACTTGGTGGAGGCTGGAAAAATTCAAGCGGTTGTAGTAAAAGATTTGAGTCGTCTCAGCCGAGATTATCTCCTAACTGGGCAACTGACCGAAATTACTTTTCCGTCAAAAAATATCCGCTTCATCTCCTTGAACGAAAATCTGGATAGCAACAAACGCAATAGTCAAGATGCCTATCTTGCGCCCTTAGTTTCCTTGTTTAACAACTGGTATTCGCTTCAGTGTAGTGAAAAAATCAAGTTGTCTAAGCACACTAAGGCGAAAACTGGTGAGAAAATAGGCTGGATTGCACCGTACGGCTATCTTAAAAATCCAGAAAATCCCAAGGAATGGCTGATTGACGATTATGCCAGTCAAATCGTGAAACGAATTTTCAAGGAGTATCTCTCTGGAAAACCTATCTCTTCTATTGCGAATAATCTCCGAAAGGACAAGGTTCTAACACCTGCCAATTACAAGAAAAAACTAGGCATTTCAAATTATCGAGTTCTTGAAAGCGACCCATTCCACTGGAAAAGCCAGATGATTTACCAGATGCTCGAAAAGGAGGAATATACAGGGGCGACTATCAATCTCAAGACTACAAAGATTTCCTACAAACAACGAGGTCATCGTATGAAACCTCGAGAAGATTGGCTGATTTTTCCAAATACTCACGAAGCTATCATTTCGAAAGAAGACTTCAAAACGGTTCGTAAGATGATGAACCATAAACGAGTTACTCGCCGATACGACTGGAAAAACAAGCCTGGTCACGAAAATCTCTTTGCTGGTTTGGTTTTTTGCGAAAATGAACATAAACTCAGTTTTTGTCCGCAACAAAAAGATAACACTAACCTAGACCACTACAAGTGTTACCATTATCGTCGAGCTGGCGACACTTGTTCTGGTTCACATTACCTTCGCAAAGAAACTCTGGAAGAATTAGTGTTGGGCGACCTTCAGCAACTAATTTCTTCTATTCAATTTAACGAGGAAGAATTGCTTGCAAAACTGAAGTCTCGCTTCGACATTCGAGAGAGTAAAAAGCAGGATAGCTTACGCAAACAGTTAAATAAAGCCAAAAAACGCTCACTGGAGCTGGACACTATTATCCAACGGCTCTATGAAAAGCAACTGCTAAGCGAGATTAGCGATGAACGATTTCGAAAGTTAGCAGATAGCTACGAAAGCGAGCAAGCTGAACTTAGCCAGCAGATTCAAAAATTCCAGAAAGTCTTAGTTAGCCAGACCGAATCTACGGAAAACATTGACAAGTTTATGCGAACTATCCGCCAATACACAAAACTCGAAACTTTAACAACGCAGTTAGTGAATGAGTTAATTGACAAAATTATCATTCACCAACCAACTGGACGTGGCAAAAAACGACAAGTCACTATCGAACTACATTACCGATTTATTGGAGAACTATAAGACAAAACGAGCGAACTAAAACTCGCTCGTAGAATAATAACTAATGGACTGCTCGGTGAGGGGTGGACATTATAGCACAATTCCTTTTTGGAGAAAAAATCACCAAACAAATTCCATGAAGATTCAGCCATTTTTTGTTACACTGATACATATTTCTCAAAAGAATGGAGTACCTATGCCTATTCACAAAACTGTCAACCCCGTCGCCTTTCAAAACACCTATTATATTGAAAATGATAGCCACCTTATCATCGTAGATCCAGGCAGCGACTGGACAAAAATCCAAGCCACCATTGAAAAAATTGGCAAACCCATCTCTGCCATCCTACTAACCCATACCCACTACGACCATATCATGAGTTTGGAAATACTGCGTGAAAGCTACCATTTTCCACCTGTCTATGTGGCCGAAAGTGAAGCGACTTGGCTCTACACACCTGAAAAAAATCTCTCTGGCCTACCGCGGCACGATGACATGGACAATCTCGTCTGCCGTCCCGCCGAAGTCTTTTTCCAATACGAACAGGCCTACACCTTTGATGATTTTCATTTCCAAGTGCTGCCAACACCTGGTCATTCCATCGGAGGCGTGTCCATTGTCTTTCCAGCATTCGAAGCTGTCATAACAGGAGATGCCCTATTTCGAGAAACAATTGGCCGGACAGACCTGCCAACTGGCGACTTTGAACAGCTCATCACTGGTATCAAAACCAAGCTCTTCACCCTACCAAATCACTACACTGTCCATCCTGGTCATGGTCAAAATAGCACCATTGCCCACGAGAAAAATACCAATCCATTTTTTAGATAAGCCTCTAAAAACTGCTTGGCAGATACCATAGAGTTCACAAAAAATGATTAAAACAGAGACAGGCTTCCTCCTCATGAGCTTGAATCTAACGAAATTGGCTGAGAAGATAGTTCAAGATAGTGGAAATACAGTCATTCCGTTTATCCTTTATTGCTTCGACATGAGAATCAGAGATTTTCAGCCGACCACTTATCCATCAAAGAGTGGCAGTTTTGAACCCGCCTTGCCGCACTTGAGTACAGCCTGCATCTCGTTTCCTCCTGCCATAAGACTATAAAAGAAAATACAGACAGTTCAACTGGATTTCATCAAAATCAGCTTGAATCTGCCTGTATTTTTTAGTTGTCAGCTAATTTTTCCCCAGCCTCCGTTTCCATTGCTATGGTTCAACTACCTTTTCAATGAATGCAGATAGGCTGTGCCTATCATTAGAGGCTTCCGCTTGGAGGAAATTGTCATCTATTTTTGTGTAACGGGCACACCACTTTCTCTTAGGCTCATTGTCACCCAGAATGATTTTTAAAAAGATATACCTGCCTTTCCTTATCTGTTAACCCCTGCTTACGGAAAAAAATCGCCAAACGGACAGAACTATTGGCTGGTTTACAACGATAACCGAAGTTTTCTTGAAACATTCTATGATCACTAAAAATTATCTGTAAATTGTACGAATGACAGTGTGATGGAAAACCCTTCTCTTATCCACAATCAGCGAAAGAGCCTGGACAAACCAGACTCTTTTGTTTAAATCTTCAAGTAACGGTTCATCGAAATCACTGAACCAAGTGAACCAATAATAATACCAATCACAAACAAGGCTCCCACCATGGATGGAACGAAGACATTCATGCTGATCAGAGACAAGTTTTGGCTCGCCAAACTACTATTGACTGAACTATAAATCATGTGGTAGAGGAAATAGACCAAGACTGCTGGTACAATAGCACCAAGCAGGCCAACCCATGCACCTTCCCAGAGGAAAGGACCTCGGATATAAGAATTTTTAGCTCCAACCAAGCGCATGATTTGGATCTCACGGCTACGGGAAATAATAGTAATCCGAATGGTATTGGAAATCAGGAAGACAGCGGTAAAGAGCAAAAGCCCTGTCGCAGCCAAGCCCCATGTCCTAACCATATCAGCCAGTTTGAAGATACGCTCCGTCTCCACCTCACCATCACGAACCTCTGTCACACCATCAATCTTTGCGACTTCTGCTGCAACAGATTTGACAAACTCAGGGTTGGTTGTATCGATGATGTAGGCATCGTAGAGCGGGTTGGCATCTCCCTGAAAGAGGTTCCAAGTTTCTCCCAGCGTCTCTGTCAATTTCTGCAACTGCTCATCCTTGCTCGAAAAAGTAACTGTCTCGACATTTGGTATGGCCATGATTTGGTTATAGACTGCATGGTAATCTGGATTGGCCACTGTCTCACCAGCTTCATTGACAATCGTCTCTACCTGATCCGTCGAATTAGCGCGGAGATAGACATTGATTCGGACATTGTGCTCCAAATCAGAGGCCAGCTTGGCTGTATTCAGGATAACAGAGGCAAATAAACCAACCATTGTTAGGGTAATGGTTACAGATGAAATGGCTGCAATCGTCATCCACCCATTTCTCTTGAGGCTTTTTAAGGACTCAACAAAATGTCTAAAAAATCGTCTAATCATCGTATCCGTACTCTCCTTGTTCTTCATCACGCACCACTCGACCGTCTTCGATCGCGATAACGCGGTGGCGGAGGGTATTGACAATCTGGCTATTGTGGGTCGCCATCAAGATGGTGGTGCCCTGCAAATTGATCCGCTCCAAGAGATTCATGATTTCCCATGAATTTTCTGGGTCCAAGTTCCCAGTCGGCTCGTCAGCAATCAGAACTTTGGGATTGTTGACAATGGCACGGGCAATCGCAATCCGCTGCTGCTCACCACCTGAAAGTTCGTTGGGGAAGGAACGAATCTTGTGCTTCAAACCAACCAGGTCCAGAACTTCCATAACCCGTTTTTTGATATTGCGTGGTTTCTCGCCGATAACCTCCATGGCGTAGGCGATATTCTCAAAAACAGTCTTCTTAGGCAAGAGTTTGTAGTCTTGGAAGACGACGCCCACGCTGCGGCGCAAGAGAGGTACATCTTTCTTTTTAATCTTCCCAAGATTAAATCTTCCCACCTTCAAGGTTCCCTTATCCAATTTTTCTTCTCGGTAAAGGAGCTTGATGAAGGTTGATTTCCCCGCACCTGAGGGGCCGACGATATAGGCAAATTCCCCCGATTCAACACTGACAGACACACCGCGCAGAGCAGTTGTCCCGTTTCCATATTTCTTGGAAACGTCTTTCATTTCTATTATTCCCATAGGATTTTCTGTCTTAGACAGTCCTTTCTTTAGATTTGAGAACCTGTATTCACAGTTCAGTACTTTTATCTAAGGCTAGTTTTTCAGCTACTCATCGTTCGTTTTTTTCAAAATACAGTCAGTATTCCCTCAAAAAACTGCCTTGATTAGCGAAAAACTATCTGAATATACAGGCACTTCACTTGTAAATACAGGTTCTTAGCTAATTCGCCATTTCAGGTAGGCGTCGATAAATCCATCCAAGTCACCATCCATGACCTTATCCACCTGAGCCACTTCAAAGCCCGTTCGGTGGTCTTTGACCATGGTATAGGGAGTGAAGACATAGGAACGAATCTGACTTCCCCAAGTAATTTCTTTTTTATCTCCCTTGAGCGAGTCCACTTCTGCGGCCTTTTTCTCCTGCTCCAGCTGATACAATTTTGCCTGCAGGAGTTTCATGGCGCGATCGCGGTTACCATACTGGGTACGGTCTACTGTCGATTGGGTAACAATGCCTGTTGGAATGTGGGTCAAACGCACACCTGTTGATACCTTGTTGACGTTCTGACCACCGGCACCACCTGAACGGAAGGTATCCATCTTAATCTCGTCATCCCTGATTTCAATTTCAATGGTGTCGTCCAGCTCAGGCATGACCTCCACAGATGTGAAGGAAGTATGACGCCGCTTAGCTGAGTCAAAGGGTGAAATCCGCACCAAACGGTGAACACCCATTTCTGACTTGAGCAAACCGTAGGCATTTGGACCTGTAAAGCTAAGCGTTACAGACTTAATACCAGCTTCATCTCCCGCTTGGTAGTCAAGCGTTTCGACAGTAAAACCTTTGGCATTTCCAAAACGCTGATACATACGCAACAGCATCTCACCCCAGTCCTGGGCCTCTGTACCACCTGACCCTGGATGAATCTCCAAGATGGCATTATTGTGGTCATAGGGTTCAGACAGCAGCAAGGTCATCTCATAAGCCGTCATGAGCCTGTCCAAATCAACCAGCTTTTCAACCAGTTCTTCACGAACGCTCTCATCTTCTGCTAAGAAATCCAACAAGATTTCTGTTTCATCGTACAAATCCAACATCTGATGGAAATTTCCATAGGTATTTTTTAATTCATTCAAGTCCTGAGAAGTCTTTTGCGCCGCCAAATTATCATTCCAGAAATCTGGCTCGGTCATTTTGTTCTCAAGGATGGCAATCTCTTCTTCCAGACCTTCTAAGTCAAAGAGAC
This sequence comes from uncultured Streptococcus sp., assembly GCA_945864085.1. GTDB lineage: Bacteria > Bacillota > Bacilli > Lactobacillales > Streptococcaceae > Streptococcus. Next base: position 15,220 of record CAMBAD010000016.1, on the reverse strand, counting down.
CCCCTAAATGAAGTTAATTTCTTGCCAAGTTCTTCAATCTTTTGGCGGATTTCTGCTGTGTCCATAGTCACCTCACTCTATTTATTCATCTTTTCATTATATCATAATTGACGGTCCTTGACCATGTTGAGGAACTCTGCCTGCTCGCTAAGGACATCGGCATTGTCCGATTCTATCCCTGCTATGAAGGCAATCATTTCCTCACTAGGCTCCTTAACCAGCTGGCCCAAGGCCCAAATGGCGGTCGCTGTATGCACCGGATTCTGCTTTTTATCAATGATTTCCAGGAGTTTGGGAATAGCAGAGCGGTCATTACTGTTGGCCAAGGCGATAATAGCATTGCGTTGGAGAATATTTTTTCCTCGCCAAGCGCCAGCAATCATCCCAAATTTTTCCTTGAACTGCCCGTTGGACAGGTCCAGAAAAGGAAGCAGTTCAGGCTCGGCCAGGTCTGGATCAATCTCTACAATCGCAGGGCTTGAAATTCCCTTATTATAGGGACAGCAAATCTGGCAAATATCACAACCGTAAATGACGGTCTTGATTTTTCTGCGAAATTCCAAGTCCATCATGCCCTTGTCTTGCGTCTGGAAAGACAGGCAACGCCGAGCATTCATAGTCGTATCACCCAATAAGCAGGAAGTCGGACAGGCCTCCACGCAGCGATTGCAGTCTCCGCAATCATAGTCAACTGGCTGATCAGGCTCAATCTCTAAGTTGGTGATTAACTCTCCCAAAAACATGTAGGAACCAAATTCCTTAGAAATCACCAGGCCGCTCTTTCCAATAAAACCAATCCCAGCCCGCCTTGCAACCGCGGTATCTACTAAAGCACCTGTATCGACCATGGCCTTGTATTCCAAACCATCCGTCAGCTGTTCGATCCCACGCGCCAACCGCTCCATCTTGTCTCGCAAGATATAATGGTAGTCCAATCCCCACGAACTAGGTGTAATTTTCCCACGCTTGTACTGGGTCTTCTGCGGTTTGACAGGCAACTGTCTGGGATAGGCGACAGCAATGGAAATAATGGTCCGAGCAGATTCCAGAGATAATTTAGGTCGGATCCGCTCTTCAATATTCTTATGCTCAAAACCTGACGACCGCCCTTCCTCTTGACTGGCCCGCAAGGATTTTTCCAAATAAGCAAAGTCATCCGCTGTGGTAAAACCAATCTTGGAAATCCCTATTTCCTTTGACAGAGCAATAATTTTTTCTTTGATGTTCATTCTATTCATTTTAGCAAAAACAGGACATTTTTGACAAGTCTTACATAGACAAAACAGCGACAACAATGACCAAAACCGTCATAAACAGGCATAAGAGATTCATCCGAAAATATGTTTTCTCCCGCCAAAGGCTGGTCAAAACATACATGATATTGATCCCAATCGCCGCACCCAGGCTATTTGCCAATACATCCGTTATATCTGCAATACCTAGCAGAAGGACATATTGGGTGATTTCAAAAGTCAGGCTGACTACCGCAGCCACCAATAAATTGGTGACCCAGGAGGCCTTGCGAAATAGCATTTCCATATAAATGCCAAATGGAATAAAACTGACCACATTAAAGAGGATTTCTGGAAAATCAAGGACACCATCGTAAACAGCTGTCCCTGCAAAGGGGATTATATTTAAACTCTGGTAGCCATAGCGACCATATAAAATAGACAAATCCAGCTTAAAGACAATCATCCAAGTTAAGACAAGGAGATAGCCACAGAATAAAAAGAAGGTTACTTTCCTTGTTTGCATGGCAACTCCTTTCATACATCATATTTTATTATTATACCATAAAAGGAAGCTTAAAAAATGTCAAACAAATGTCACTTCTGTGACAAAAGGGGGAATAGAAACATTGTCTACTCCGCTTCAAATGCCAAAGGGGAGGAGAAAGTATTCGATAAAGAGAAAGTGCAAAATATGAAGAACTGGGATTTTCTTCACACACTCTATCCTCCAACATTTAACAATTCCCTAGACTATTTTGATACAAACTTCGCTGATTTAATTTCCTGCTTCTAACAGCGTGCTATTTTTTTGTAGCAATAAACCACGTGAATGCAAAAAAACCAGTAAAACAGGTAAATCCTGTCTCACTGGCTCTTTCTAATCATGCAGCTTAGATGGCTTTTTCATCCAAGCCCAATTTACGTTGGATAAATTTAACAAGTTCGACAACCACAACCATCAGACCTGATCCGATGATGGCTACCAACCACTGGGTCGGTGTCAAGATCGTTACCTTGAAGAAGGTATTGAAGCCTGGAATGACCAGCGTTGCCATCAAAAGTAAGAAGGCTGCCACAATAGACCAGTTGAAGAGTTTATTCTTGAATGGTCCTACTGTAAAGATAGACTGGTAAACGGACTTCACGTTAAAGGCATGTACCAACTGGATTAAACCAAGTGTCAGGTAAGCCATGGTCAAAGCATCCGCGTGAATTTCTGCATAAGTGCTATGTTCTGGATAAAGCAGAGCGTAGCCATAAACACCCAATACAAGCGCTGTTTGCAAAATACCTTGGTAGATGATAGAGCTAAGAACACCGCCTGAGAAGAAGCTGGAATTGCGTCCACGAGGTTTGTGCTGCATAACACCAGGTTCCGCTGGTTCAACACCAAGCGCAATGGCTGGAAGGGTATCGGTTACCAGGTTAATCCAGAGGAGATGAACTGGTTCCAAGACATCCCAACCAAAGAGGGTTGCAAGGAAGATACAGAGCACTTCGGCTGTGTTGGCTGACAAGAGGTATTGGATGGTCTTTTGGATGTTAGAGAAGACCTTACGACCTTCCTCAACCGCCACGATGATGGTTGCGAAGTTGTCATCCGCAAGGACCATATCAGAAGCCCCTTTGGAAACTTCCGTACCTGTAATCCCCATACCGATACCGATGTCGGCTGTCTTGAGGGATGGCGCGTCGTTCACACCGTCACCTGTCATGGCAACAACCTTGCCTTCATTCTGCCAAGCTTTTACGATACGTACCTTATGCTCAGGAGATACGCGAGCATATACAGAGTATTGTTTGAAGACTTTTTGGAATTCTTCATCGGACAGTTCATTGAGTTCTGCACCAGTGAAGACGTGGTCTTCCGTATCGCCTTCTTCGATGATTCCCAAACGTTTGGCAATGGCCTCTGCTGTATCTTGGTGGTCACCAGTAATCATGATTGGGCGAATACCAGCTTCTTTGGCAACACGGACCGCTTCTGCAGCCTCTGGACGTTCAGGGTCAATCATACCGACCAAACCTGAGAAGACCAAATCGCTTTCAAGAATATCGGATTCCAATTCTGGAATGGCGTCAACATACTTGTAGGCCATCATGAGGACACGGAGGGCTTGTTTGGCCAAGTCCTTATTGGTTGCAAGAATGGTATCTCTGTCCGCATCCGTGATTGGACGGATGTTTCCATTGTCTTCAATCTTGGTAACACGCTTGAGGAGCTGATCAGGCGCACCTTTAACAGCAACAAAGAATTGACCATCTGCCTGCTGGTGAACAGTAGACATAAGCTTACGGGTCGAATCAAATGGCAACTCTGCTACACGAGGCTCGTTGACCAAGGCGTCGCGGACATCAAAGTTTTGGTCCAAACCGAATTGAACAAGGGCCGTTTCAGTCGGATCCCCAATTAGTTTGCCAGTTGGGTCAACCTTGGTATCGTTGGCAAAGTTCATGACACGAAGAGTTGTGTTGGAAGCGTCAAAGCTTTCTTTGGCGTCCAAGAGCTGACCGTTGGTATAGACTTTCTCAACAGTCATCTGGTTCATGGTCAGGGTACCCGTTTTATCAGAGGCAATGATTTCAGTTGAACCAAGGGTTTCAACCGCTGGCAATTTGCGGATAATAGAGTTCCGCTTAGCCAAGACCTGGGTACCAAGGGAAAGGACAACTGTTACAATGGCTGGCAGACCTTCAGGAATAGCCGCAACTGCAAGGGCAACAGAAGTCATCAGGGCTGGCAAGATTCCTTCGCCACGGACAAAGACAGATACCGCCATGGTAACCGCAGCGATAATCAAAACTGCATAGGTCAAGACCTTAGACAACTGGTGCAGGTTTTGTTTGAGCGGTGTGTCTGTTTCATCTGCATTGGCCAACATGCCTGCGATGTGACCCACTTCGGTAAACATACCAGTATTGGTAACCACACCCAAACCGCGGCCATAGGTCACGTTAGAGTTTTGGTAGGCCATATTAACACGGTCACCGATTGGAGCGTCCTCTGCCAACTCTTTCGACAAGTCCTTGTCAACTGGCACTGATTCACCAGTGAGGGCTGCTTCTTCGATTTTCAATGAATTAGCCTCTAAAAGACGCATGTCGGCTGGGACCACATCACCAGCTTCCAAGAGAACGATGTCCCCAGGAACCAACTCCTTAGAATCGACCTCCACGACATGACCGTCCCGCAAAACACGCGCAACAGGACTGGACATATTTTTAAGGGCTTCGATCGCCGCTTCCGCCTGACCTTCTTGGTACACACCAAAGGCTGCGTTCAAGATAACAACCGCTAAGATAATGATGGCATCGGTCAAACCATGCGAACCTTCGGTGATAACTGTCAAAACAGCTGCACCGATCAAGATGATAATCATCAAGTCCTTGAATTGGTCAAGGAATTTCATCAAGAGGGTACGCTTTTCCCCCTCGTCCAATTCGTTACGACCAAAGTCTGCCAATCGCTTGCTAGCCTCATCGCTAGTCAAACCATCTGCCGAAGACCCTAAGCTTGACAATACTTGCTCTTCGCTTTGCGTATAAAACAAATCACGTTTTTGTTCTTTTGACAATGTGCTTCTCCTTTTCGACCCCTTTTTTCAATGAAAAAAGAGACCTGTTTTGATGAGAACCCCTCTTCACAAGTCGGCACTTCCATCTAAGGCTAGTCTTCCGTCATTCACCCTTGATAGACAAAAAACGAACTCTTACCTAAAAATACCTTGCTTGCGAAGACAAGTTCTGAAACAAGTCTCGCTGTTTAATATATTGCCGGAAACAATTTCGGATTGACGACAATATCGCGGAAGATTCCGCCAGCTACTCCCTCGATTTGTCTTCTATTATACCAAAATTCTTTATCAGGTCAAATCAATTTCTTCATGAAAACGTTTTACTGCTTCCAAGTGATGTCCATTTTATAGGAGGCAAACCGTTGCTGATTGTCCAAGCCCTTCAAATCATAGCAGAGCTGAATCTGCCCTTGCTCCCGATTCAGATGGTATTGCTTGGTATCTGTCAGAAAATGCTGGAGACCCACTGGGGTGGGGATGGTCACAATAGCCTCCTTTCCTCCTAAAAATCGCATGATTGTTTTGGGATTGGAAAACCGTGTCATAACCAATTCTTCTTCCTGGCACTTGATGACAACTTTTTCTCCCTCATCATTCACAAAAATAAGGTAAAACTGTGCTTCCTTGTCCACTACTTCCACTTCAAATTCCTGCTGAATTACTTCTAATTGACCACCGAGGTCAATTTCATTTCGCAGCTGAATACGCATTGGTTGTTTCCTTTCTAATTCGAGCAACTCTATCTTTTAATTATACCAAAAGTCTGTGTGTCTTAGTGCTTTCGGGTGTGGATTTGGCAAATTCAGGCAAAATTAAGCACTTTTTGCTATAATAAGAACATGATAGAAAAAGTATTTCGTGACCCTGTTCACAACTATGTCCATGTCGAGCATGAACTTATATACCATTTGATCAATACAAAAGAATTTCAACGACTGCGCCGTATTAAGCAATTAGGAACGACTTCCTATACCTTTCACGGTGGCGAGCATAGTCGCTTTTCGCACTGCCTCGGCGCCTATGAGATTGCGAGGCGGATTACGCAAAAATTTGAAGACAAGTATTCCCAACTCTGGAATGCCAGTGAGTCGCTGCTGACCATGGTAGCAGCCCTGCTACATGATGTCGGACACGGGGCTTATTCGCATACCTTTGAACGCCTTTTTGATACAGACCACGAGGAGATGACCTGCGCTATCATTACCAGTCCTGAAACAGAAATCAATGCCTTGCTCAAACAAGTTGCGCCTGATTTTCCCGATAAGGTGGCCAGCGTCATCAATCATACCTATCCTAATAAGCAGGTTGTCCAGCTGATTTCCAGCCAAATCGATGTAGACAGGATGGATTATTTGTTGCGAGATTCGTATTTCACAGGAACCAACTATGGGGAGTTTGACCTGACTCGCATTTTACGTGTCATTCGGCCGACAGAGCAGGGCATTGCCTTCAAAGAATCCGGCATGCATGCCGTCGAAGACTATGTCCTCAGCCGCTATCAGATGTACATGCAGGTCTACTTCCACCCCGCCAGCCGCTCCATGGAAGTTCTCCTCCAAAATCTACTCAAGCGGGCAAAATTGCTCTATACCAGCGAACAAGACTTTTTCGCCCGTACCTCACCTCGGCTTCTGCCATTTTTTGAACACCGAATCAGCCTGACAGACTATCTGGCCTTAGATGACGGTGTGATGAATACCTATTTCCAATCGTGGATTGAAGGTCCTGATGATATCTTATCAGACCTAGCCCGACGCTACATTAATCGCAAGGTGTTTAAATCCATCACCTTCAAATCCCATCAGGAAAACCAGTTGGACAAGCTACGCAGTTTAGTGGCCGATGTTGGGTTTGACCCTGAATATTACACATCTATCCACCATAACTTTGACCTGCCTTACGACATTTATCGCCCCAATGCAAAGAAAAAGCGGACACAGATAGAAATTTATCGGAAAGATACCAGTCTGGTCGAACTATCTTCCCTTTCACCCATTGTTCATTCTCTTGCGGGAACGATTCACGGAGATAGCCGCTTTTATTTTCCTAAGGAAATGCTGGACGATACTGGAATTTTTTCCTCGCAAACGGAACTCTTTACTAGCTATATTCACAACGATCACTTTATGATTGGAGAAACACATGACCATTAAACTCGTTGCCATCGATATTGATGGCACTCTTTTGAATAGCCAACACGAGATTACCCCTGAGGTATTTTCAGCCATCCAAGATGCTAAAAATGCAGGCGTGAAAATCGTTATTGCGACTGGGCGTCCCATCTCAGGTGTCCGTGCCATTTTAGAACAACTCCAGCTCACTGAGCCTGGCGACTATGTGATTACCTTTAATGGCGGTCTGGTCCAGGATGCTGCTACTGGTGAGGATATTGTCAAAGATACACTGACCTACGATGACTATCTGGACATCGAACTGGCTGCTCGCAAACTCAGTCTGCCCATGCATGCCAGCACCAAACAAGGCATGTATACCGCCAACCGAAATATCGGAAAATACACCATTTACGAAGCAATGTTGGTCAGCTCTCCTGTCTTCTATCGAACACCAGAAGAAATGGCAGACAAGGAAATTATCAAGGTGATGATGGTCGATGAGCCTGAAATCCTTGACGCTGCCATTCCCAACTTGCCAATCGGTCTGACCGAGAAATACAACGTTGCCAAGTCTGCCCCCTTCTACCTAGAAATCACACCAAAAACCGTTAATAAGGGCCAGGCAATTATCCAGTTAGCCCAGAAATTAGGCCTGACCATGGACCAAACCATGGCTATCGGTGACCAAGAAAATGACCGACCAATGCTAGAAGTCGTTGGCAATCCCGTCGTCATGGATAATGGCAATCCAGAACTTAAAAAAATCGCCAAATACATCACCAAATCAAACGATGAGTCAGGTGTTGCCCACGCCATTCGCGAATGGGTGTTGGACTAAAAACCTGTATTCACAGTCCAGCACTCCATCTAAGGCTAGCTTTTCAGCTCCTTATCGTTCATTTTTTCAAAATACATCAGTATTCTCTCAAAAACTGCCTTGATGAGCGAAATTACATAAAAACACTTTACTTGTGAAGACAGGTTCTAAGCAGACCCGACTTATCCTGGTCATTCCATTTTTCCTTTTGTCGCTTCGTGAACTCACGCTGCTAGGCACCAATACTGCCTGCACGCATAACCGTTTCTGAAGTTGATTTTCCATCAATAACAATGCCCTTCGCACTCCCACTGGTACCCACTATAAAAGGCCCACTCAACATCTATTGTCGAGTGGGCCTTTCTTAGGTGGATAGGTTGTCTAGTCCTTATCACTGAAGAGGTAATCTTTCAATTTTCCGATAAAGCCTTTTCCTGCCACTTCTTTAACAAGGGCTGGCTCTGGCTTAGACTCTTTTTTTACAGGTTGTGCTGGTTTAGCGCTCGGAGCTTTTGATACAGGCTTTTCTGCTGTTACAGCAGGGCTTGCTTCTCTTGAAGGTTCTTGATAGATTGCCTTTTGCATCAAGCTGTGCATAGCATCTTTTGAAATACCTTCTTTATCAAAACCAGCCAATTCTGGCAAGGATTCGGTGTAGAGAATATCTCCCGTTGCCTTGTTGATGATATTAACAACAACTTCTTGAATCATTGGTGAATAGATAACATACTCAACAACATCTCCATCATCAACCGAAACATAATCCACACTTGGACTTATCTCTTGACTAGCCTGATAACGGTGAATCAATGGGTTGATAACCTCATCAAAGGTTGGATATGGGCTGTACCAATCGCTGTAAGCTAGTTCGCCATTAACCATGTTGATTGTCACCTGACGACTGTAAGTGACAACTGCTTCCATATCTGCCGCTGCTGGCTCGCCATCTTGGTAAATATACTTGATGGTCCGCTTGATGGTCCGTGATAAATCGTGAAGACCAATTCCAGACAGATACTTCAATTTATTAGCCAATGGTTGCTCAATATTTTGGAAACCATCTTGCAAATCTTCGACAGTCAATGTCACGAAGCGAGGTTTCAGTAAGAGATTGACATGATTGCCTGCACCGCCGATTTCCTGTTGGTTAGAGGCACGTGTTTCAACCAATTCATATCCTTGCTTGATGTAGTGACCAACCAAGCGGTCTAGCTGATAAGCTGGTTTTTCGCCTGCACGAATGACGAAGTAGAGGGTTTCCAGCTCTTGGTTGTTCAAGATGTCAAAGACTTTAACCTCAAATTGATATGGATTTTCCTTGTAGATAACATATTCTTCCAGCAATTCAGGCTCACCCTTGGCTGAGAGTTGAACCCCTCCGACTTCCTGGCGGGTCACTTCATAGCCTGGCAATTCTGGACTGATAACCGCATCAAAACGTGCCATTTCTGGCTGCCAGTCACCGTAGCTGACTTCACTTGTTACCAAGTTAACAAAGGCATTGCGGTAGAAGAGGCAGCGTTGTACGATTGTTTCGTGTGCCTGTCCCTTATTTTCATAATTGTAATGAATATGGCGTTGCGATTCATAAGAGAGAGAGGACAGATCCAGGCCGCTTGGCCAGCTAAAGACAGCTCCATTGCCAAGCTCCAGAAGGGTAAAGGCCTCTTTCGGATCCTGCCAGTGTACCTCAACAACCTTCTCTGCCAGATAGACGGTAAATTCTTGAGGCTGGTCTGTGATGACTAGCTGATGCGGATAGTCACCGCCAACAATCTCATAGCCTGCCAAATCAAGGGCCAGGTAGCGTTTTTCAAGTTCGTAATAATAGGTTTCAGAAACCCTGCCGACAATCTTGTCTACAGCAACTTCTTCCTGAGTCTTTTGATTGATATAGCGAACACGGATAGGCTCTGGATTCTTCCGGTAAGTCACCGTGATGACCTGAGAATAATCATAACCGTCAACGGTCATTTCTTCAATGCGTTCCTTGCTCGAACTATGGTCTGGGTAAGTTGGTACCTCGATTGCCTTGAACTGGTCTGTCTCACCTTTCCAGACACTGTAAGATACATGACTGTCTGTCAAACGCACATGCGCTTCACGGTTGAAGGTAATGTGTTGTACAATCGGTTCGTAGACTTCTTGACCAGATTCTGTTTGGAAATAAACCGTACGACTGATGACTTTTTGGAGGTTGGATACTTCTAAGCCTTTCGGCCAAGTCAAGCGATCATATCCCTCAATCGGTGTATAGGCCAGGCGAGGTTTTTCCACAGTAACAACCTTAACAACTGGTTCCAAGGTGACACTCACCTGATCATTTTCAAGATCAAAGTGATAGGACTCTTGTTGGTCAGCTGCTTTGATACGATACCCTTTTTCGATAAATGGCATGGAGAGGTGACGCAATTCTTGGGTCAAATCTTCCTTGTCTCGGTTGAAGGTTTGGCGTTGAGCCAATGGCTCTTCGCGATCGCTATCGTAGACTGTCACCCAAACAGGATTTCTATGTGGCAAATAGCGAATGGTGTAGGAAATGTTGGAGGAGCCTGCACTCAATCTAGGAATAGCTGGCAAGTGGTCCTTATCGCTATAGTAGCCTAGGATTTCAGGCACTTGTTGCTCTGGCAATTCTTGCTGTTCAAAGTCCCAATCAGAGTAGGTCACCTGACCGGTCACCAGATTGACCTGAGCATCGCGGCTAAAGACTACTGAATCAACAGTTGTTGGCAAGGCTTCGCTATCATCAGGGAAGAGGTAGTGAATAGTACGTTCTACTTTACGCAGCAAGTCAACCTTATCTACTCCTGCTGGCCACCATGGCCCCTTGGTATCTGAACCGACCTGACTACCTGCTGGCTTAGGATCTGTTGAATAGACTGTCACCACTTTTGGTTGCAAAACAATCTGGTAGACCTTCTCGGTTCCTGATTCGTGCCCGAACGTGCCATTTTCTGGAAATTCACTATAGACAAGCTCATAACCGTTGTGGGCAAATTCTTGAATCTTAACCTGCGGATCGTAGGCAAGGTCCTGGCCACTCTTACCAATCAGCTTAGTCTTGTAGAGCAAGGTCATTTGGCGGGACTGATCAACAATTTGTACTTCTACTTTCTGAATCGTCCGTGTATAGGTAACCTTTTCTACCCGATGTTCGCTATTGGCTGTAATCCCCTTGCGCTCTGGTACCAAACGCGGCTTAGCAACGTAACCTTCTTCCTCACGTGGCGTGTAGGCAGGGAAAGTTGTTTCTACTCCCTCCCAGCTACCGTAAGAAATGGTTGACTCCAAGAGGTTGATCAAGACGCGGCGTTTGAAGACCAGGGTCTGTACATGGGCTTCCTGAGTGGTTGCACCACCTTCATATTCGAACTGGATGGTCCGTTTGATTTCTCGCAGGAGTTTGTCTTTTTCTAAGCCTGCTGGCCAGACAACGCTATCCTTCAAATCTGGATAGACTTTTTGTCCAACCTGAGGGATAAACTCAAGCGGATCCAAGATGATAACTTTTGGCTGCACTGTGACAGTAAAGTTGGTCTGACCATCTACGGATAGGTATTGGTTTTCTGTCAATTCGTTAGAAACGATTTCATATCCCTTAGCCGTATAGGTATCCAAGACATCCTGAATTGGGTAGCTAATCAATTCGTTTGTCTTGCTGGTAAATTCATCCGTGAAGAGTGTTTTGTTAGAATTGAGATCGACTACTCGCACTGTGGCCTGTTTAGCCTCTGCCTGATAAGTTATCGTAACCAGCTTATCTGTTTGAGCAAAATCTGTAACCGCTTCGTTTGGCACAGAGGAAACATCTGCCAGATAACCAGAAATAACTGGTACCTGAACTGCCTCAAACTCATTCACACGACCAGCCAATTTCCAGTCGGTGTACGAAACTGTCTGTCTAGCATGATTGACAATGGCTGTCCGCTTGAGCTGAATTTTTTGTCTCACTGGCGGAAAGGCCTGTTTGCCATCTTCATACAAGAACTGAACAGTCCGATAGATGCCACGATTAAGGTCATTAGCACCTACACCTGCTGGCCAACTAGCTTGCCCAGAAAATGACAGTTGACTGCCAGCTTCTTTGGGTGCATCCGCAGTAACAACGCTTTCCTTCTCACGAACAAAAACCGTCACTTCACTGCTCTCTTCTGACCAAAGGCCAGAACTAGCCAAATCTCCTACTATCTCATATCCCTTATCCAATAACTTGGCTGTCAGCTCACCTGCATTGATGTCGTTGACATGGTAGTAGTGTTCTTGTAATACTTCTTCTTGTGTATCAACTAAGAGATAGCTGATTGCCACACCTGTATTTGTATTTTGCATATCCTCTTGTTCCACCTAATTCTTATTTCTTTTTCTATAATTTAATCCTGATGTTGGGAAAATTCCAAGGTTTTCTCGTTATGTTGACGAATTGCTAGCACTGTTCCACCCAGTAACATGGCAAAGGCTTGATCCAGACTTGTTGTGCCTGTTTCTGGTACCAAATCATGGGAATAATTGACGGTCATGTCCGAAAGATTCGGCAATGATTCAGCTTCTGGTCCGCTATCAAGTGGCTCAGGCTCGATAATCTCTATCGGAACAGAGACTTGAGCTCTTGTACCGTCTCCGTAGTGGACCTTAACGGTAGCTGTAAAGATACCTGGATAGTCCGTGGTTGGCATGCCAACAATTTCTAACCGTGTATCGACTGGTAGGGTCGCAATCATCAGCTGATCGATAACAGCACGTTTCTGTAGTTGCTCTCTCTGTTGAACCTGTACGGGACCGCGTACCTGTAGAGGATAGCGTTCTGCATAGGTCAAACGATCCATCGGGTTAAAGACAGTGACCGGTATGGTTAAGGCACTTCTCTTTCCATTTGGATAGGCCACATAGAGCGTTGCCTGACGCTTACCAACTACAGCAGTTGTCGGAAGTTCGGCGACTTCAATCGTGGCTTCAACAGGAAGTTTCTTGTGATCAATTTTCTTTAGTATTTCTTCTAGGCTGATATTGTCACCAACCGCAACTTCAATTCCTTCATCGAGCGATGGTTCTGCTTGATTGATTGGCTGCTCATTCCTTTGTTGGAGCAGCTGGGCCACCAAAAATTCATCCGTGTCTGGATAAAGTGGTTCTGTTGAACCTGCTTCCTCCCAGACTTGTTCTTCCTTGGACAAAAATTTGGAATTGTAGGAAACATTGCCCCTAGACGCGGTTCGTGGTCGCTCCCCCTGCTCTGCAGCAATTTCTCCTGTTCCATCAATCATGTCGTCACGAGTTGCTGCTTCCTCGCTAGGAGCAGGGACAGGTTCAACTGGATTCTGAGCTGTGTCTTCTGAAACCAATGGTTGGTTTTCCTGAGGCTCAGGCAGCATTGGGACAACTTGCTCCGATTCTAACTCAGTTGCCTCCAGATTAGGATCTAGGCTGGTTTCTGGTGTAGCCAGGAGCGGATAGGTTTGCTCCTGCGGCAAGGGCAATAGTTTGGGACCTTCTGAGTGTAGGAATCGTTTCTCAATGACATTTTTTAGAGGCAAATCAGAATTGAGAGTTATCCAGAGGGTAGACGGTACGATGGAAGAGGCACTATCTACAACTCCGTAGCGAACGATGACATAATCTCGCGTCTGAATAGAGCCGATTAGAGAAGTTTGGTAATGTTTGCTTGTGTCTAGTAGCTGTTTGAGGTTATCCTTTGGACGATTATTTGCTACAGCAGAATAGTATCGTTGATTGGATTGGCGTTGAATCGTAGAACCCGTTACAGGAATAATGGCTCCTGAAAATTCTGACACATACTCATAGCGACCGATGTCTGGAAGGTGAGGATCTAAATTGCTCCGTAGCTCTGCTATGGACAAAAGCGCTGGCTTCTCCTCGGAGAAATGCACCCTTTTGCCATCCTCATAGTAGAAGATAGCTGAGAGACTGACTTCTAGGTAGCCTTCCTTGCCCGATCCTGTCCCAAATACAGCGGTCTTGGTCGGGTCTCGAAAAATGTAGACGATGACAGGCTGATGGTCTATCCTTGAATGGATAGTGTAGTGGTAGCCAATGCTACCTAAACGCTGGGTATCGTAGTAAGAATGCTCCAGGTTCGAATAGATTACTGTAAAGCTAGTTTGATCAGGCTCTAATAGATAGACATAGTAGTCGTCCTGATCAACAATCGGACATTCTTTTCCCGAGACCAAATCTTGTTCAACGGCATAGTCCCCTGAGAAGTAGAGCATGGGCAGGAACATAGAGTCTATTGCACTGCCATTCTTGACTTTGGCCAAATAAATTTCTTTCACCGACTGGGCCTTGATTGGCTGTCCTCCGATGATTGAAACTTCAGCTGCCCCCTCATCTTGAAAATACAGGTGCTGGATATGGACGGTGCTAAGATTTCCTATCTTGGTCTTATTGGCCTCCGCTTCTGCTAACCGTTGCGACAGCGCTTCTTCATAGGCAGACTTGTCTTGCAGATAGTGCTCTTGAGCCTGCTCAAGGTCCTCTTGCTTAGGCCTGATTGTTTCAGGCGGTTCTTTTCTTACTCGATGAATGCGGAGTTCCTGGCCCTCCTTTCCCCATCGTGTCTTCTTATCAATGACTGCTGGCACTGCCCCTGTATCATTGATGGTCGTTAAACGATTCATATTTTCAAATTCTTCTCTGTGCTATCATCATACTCGGTCCAATAACAAACAACTCTACACAAACGCTTCTCCCTATAACAAGCAGAATGTTCGTCTAAAACGCCTATTATTTTCTCTATCCTATAATATATCACATTTTCTGTAAAAAAAAAAGTACCAAACTGCATACAAACTAATCAAAGACCATAAGAAAATTATTTCTTGAAAATTATTTGAAAATTCACTGTATTTATGAATTTATTTTCCTGCAAGCGAAGCCTACTTGCCTCCTCGGCTCAAATAAGCAACCGACTATCGCCTGTTCCTTGACCACTTTTCAAAAGATGGTGGTCTGACAGTCGCTTAAACATGACCAAACTCACCAATAAACTCGGCTCAACAGAACACCCCTTTCTCATCCCTGGGATGTCGGTTTTATCTAGTCGAGGGGCTAGGCAAAAAGATCAACCTCGCTTCTCAGAGTTCGTGTCCCCATCTCAGCGCAGTGGTTGATTTTGGCCTTAACAGTCCAGTGGAGTGGATTAAAACAATCAGGGAAGTGACTGTTTTAACCCGAGCTAAAAAATATAAAAGCGAGGCTTGTTCGGGGGAGTGAAACAGTTCGGGGAACTGTTTCAGCTGGTCACCTTAAAACGAAAAAGTGACCATAGAAACCTGAGCCTAGAAATGAAAAAAGCGAGGTTAGGAAGGTTGGAAATAAAGACTTGTTGGCAAACTCTTATTTAATTGGTCGTATTTCCCGCTCCTACGTTTTCGATATACTCCCTTATGTTATGGGGCGGTTACGAAACCAATGCGACACTTGAATAATAATCCGCTTTTAGACGATTTTTCTAAGCGG
>CAMBAD010000015.1 GCA_945864085.1 uncultured Streptococcus sp. | reverse complement strand
CTGGATAGGGGCAGGCGAGCATCGACCAAAATGGTCACGAAATCAACGTGCTTGAGATTTTCCTGTACCTGACGGCGGGCTTTTGACATGTGGCCCGGAAACCATTGAATAATTGCCATGTTTCTTTTCCTTTCCTAATCTTTCCTTGTAGTGAGACTCTACTTTAGATTTTGATACTGTTTTATATTATACCATGATTTGATTCGGATTTCCTTTTTTATTGGTCCAATAACAGAGACTAGCACACTAGGAGGTAAAACTTCTTTCCTACTGTATATAAGAAAGAGGCTGAACAAAAATCCAACCTCCTCCCCCTACACCCTCTCCCGTAATTTTTCAACAAAAAGATAGGCAGCTGGGCAAATTAACGTATTCTTGATTGTCAAATGGTTAATCTGGTAAATTTTCTTGCGATCCGTATGCGGAAATTCACGACAGGCCTTAGGACGAGCGTCGTAGATACTGCAAAGATTGTCACCGCCCAGGAAAGGACAGGGCATAGCTTGAAAAACCTTGTCGCCATCCTCGTCCACACGCAAATACATCTCCTCAAAGACAGGAAGTTTCATGCGCAAATGCTTGGCAATGCGAGTAATATCCGCCTCGGTGAACAAGGGTCCCAAGGACTTGCAGCAGTTAGCGCATTCTGTGCAGTCAATTTCTGCAAAAACTTGGGCATGGATTTCCTGTACAAGCTTGTCCAGATTTTTAGGAGCTTTTTTCTTCAAATTTGCCAGAAATTTTCGGTGTTCACCCTGCTTTTGCTGGGCCAGTTCTTTGTATTTTTCAATATCTACAGTCATAAAGTCTCCTTTTCGACCTTCATTATACCATAAACTCGCTAGTCTGCTCTGCTATTTTCCAAAAACTTCTTTGGAAAAAATCCTGCGTGAAACCTCAGCAACGGGTAGCCCGACAATGGTATGGATGTCACCCGAAATGCCTGCCACAAAGCGGGGATCCAGCTCCTGAATGCCGTAGGCTCCTGCCTTATCAAGGGGCTGGTTGTCATGAATGTAGGACTGAATTGCCTCCTCAAGCGCTGGATAATAAGCAACAAAATCAAGCTTAGCCAGGGTGTAGAAAACGTCAAGAGAATGCGTCGTCCGTAGGCAGACCGAGGTCACCACATGGTGGCTCTTACCAAAATAGGAACGAAGCATGGTCTCAGCCTCTGCCAAATCCCGTGGTTTATTGAAAATCTGGCCATCTGCCACTACTATGGTATCTGCTGAGATATAAAGGTGGTTTGGTAGCAGGGGCATGTCCGATTTGGCCTTAGAAATCTCGCAACAAGTCTTTGCGGCACGAGTTAGGAAATCATCCGCAGCAAACTCTTGCATAAACTTTTCTTCTATCCCTCGCTCATCAATATCGACCGACAGGATGTGCGGTTGGAGAAAGTCTAGAAGTTGCTTGCGTCGAGGAGAGTTGCTGAGTAGGACATAGGAAGTGATGTTTGCTGGGCTTCCTTCTTTTTGATATTGAAATACAGTTTGCATGTTTCCTCCAGTCAAAAACAGAGTCCGAAGACCCTGTTTACTAGCTTAGTTTTCTTTTCTGCGACGAACTGCCATCGCAAGACCTGCAAGGCCTAGGCCAAACAAGCTGAGAGTTAGACCTGATTGGTCGCCTGTATTTGGCAAGATACCTGCTTTAGCAGTGTTAGCTGGACTGACTGAATCTGGTTTTACGCTCGCTTTAGGCTGATCAACTGGGGCTGGTTTTGCTATGGGTTGACCTGGTTGAGGTTGTGGTTGCTCATTTAGAAGGGCATCTGGGTTTGAAGCTGGGTCTTCTGGATTCGTACCAAAGACAAATTCAACGAAATCTGGGTAGCCATCACCATCAGTGTCTAAAGTTGAATTAAGAGACAACAAACGTGAGTATGGATTGATTACTTCATAAGCTGATAAATCTGCTGTTTTTAAGTAGGCTGCAAAGACGCTGTCCATAGATGGGCCTTCTTCACGCGCACCACCGAGCATGGTGTAGCCATCGCCGCCAGCTGCAAGGAAATCATTTGTTGCTAGGTAGTAGGTTTTATCAAGATCTAGGAGGTCATATTCACCTGTTTCTGGGTTAAGAATGCCGATGTAGAGTACACGCTCTTCCACAGGAAGGGTCGGATCAAAGATGACTTGGGCACCAGAAAAATGAAGGAATCCGCCACTAGCTTCTAAAAGCGGGAAACCGTATTCGTCCAAGATGAGTTCGCCAGTGTCTTTATTAACTTGCAGGTTAGCTGACAAGGACTTGGTAAACATGTCTTTGATTTGCTGACCTGTCACTGTAATTTGCGAAATGATATTACCAAATGGCAATACTGCAATAATATCCCCTTTTGTAACAGGCTCATCTTTTGCAATCGTTGCGCGGAGACCCCCACCATTGGTCACTGCGAGGCTTGATTTGTTAGAGAAGCCTGTTTGGCCATATTCATAAAGCGCGTCTGCTACAGCGTTACCTAGGTTTGTTTCGCGAACACGAACGTTTGAGCGGTCACCATTTAATTCTACAGGGTTATTTTCAATAACCACTTGAGCATTTTCTGCTTCGTACTTAGCCTTGATGTCAGCTACCATGGCTGCAATCTTGGCATTTGGTGTAACATCTTTTACATCTGCGGCAGAAATCAGGCTGGTTTGACCAAGCAGTTGACCTGACTTCAGAGTGATTTTACCAATGTTGTTGAGATAGGAACCTGTCTGGTTGTAGGTCACATTGTTTCCATAAGTGGTTGACTGAACAGTATGCGAGTGACCATCGATGACAATAACACGCTTACCTGCCAATTTGCTGTTTTCAGAAAGAGCCTGAGCTAGGGTTGAGCCTCTCCATTCAACAGGTGTTGTTGTGTCTACACCCAAGTGAGCCAAAATGATATAGTTATTGTACACACGGTTATCTGCCAAAGCACGCGCTTCAACTTCATCAATCACCTTGTTCACTTCTGTGATAGGATCTGCAAAGGTAACTCCTTCAATATTTTTTGGATGGGTCTTCGTAGATGTTTCTGGTGTAGTGACACCAATTACGACAAACTCGTCACCTTCAACGGTCTCATTCTTATCAATGATTGCTGAAGCCTCAAAGACACGCGCTCCATCAACATAAGTATTGGCACTCAAAAGAGGGAATTTGAGGGTTTCCTTATACTTGATGGCTTGCTCCATACCGAAGTCAAATTCATGGTTACCAACCGCCATGGCGTCGTAACCCACTTCATTCATGATAGCTGCACGATCTTCTCCCTTAGTAGAGTTAGAAATTGGAAGACCTTGGAAAGCATCGCCTGCATCAACGACGATAGTAGTTGCTACTTCAGCGCGTTCTTCTTCAATGACCGCTGCTGCCTTAGCATCACCAATCACTCCACGATCTTCTAAAATACGCCCGTGGACATCGTTAGTATGCAAAATAACTGCCTCAACTGGTGCTTCGGTTGTACCAGTTGCTTCCTCTGCATGTACCTGTTGTGCTAAAACAAGTGGTGACAATAACAAAGTGGACAATACTGGTAAGAGAAAATCTTTCTTTTTCATAAATGAACCTTTCTGTTGTGTAATCACTTTATTATTATACACTTTTTTACAAAAAATCAAAACATTGAAATCGCATTCATTGTAAAGAGTTCGTAAAAAATTTAATTGCACAAAAAAACAGCTCCAGCAATCTATTTGATTGTTGAAACTGAGGATGGTCCTATTGTCCAAAAACAATGGCACCATCGGCAATGGTATAACATACTTGCCCTTTCAGGCTATCTCCAATAAAGGGAGAATTGGCTGACTTGGAGGCGAAGTTTGCCGTCACAATTCGCTCTGCATTTGGATCAAATACGACCAAATCTGCTGGTCCATTTTCAGCCAAATAACCTGCATCCAACCCATAGAGTTTCGCTGGATTGATGGTCATTTTTTCCAGGAGTTCCAGTAATGAGAGATGCCCATCTTCTACCAGATGGGTGAGGCCCAGGGAGAGCGAGGTTTCTAGCCCTGTCATTCCTGATGGGGCCTGTGTAACATCTGCTACATTTTTCTCGTCTGCATGGTGGGGCGCGTGGTCAGTGGCAATAACAGAAATAACCCCTGACTTCAGTCCGTCGATGACTGCTAAGCGGTCACTTTCTAACCGCAGAGGTGGGTTCATCTTGGCATTGGCCCCTTTGGATAGGAGCAAGTCCTCCGTCCGTGAAAAATGCTGTGGTGCCACTTCTGCTGTTACATTGGCACCAAGATTTTGGGCAAATTCGATGACTTTGACCGATTCAGCTTTGGATAAATGTTGGATATGGACCCGCGCTCCTGTTTCATAGGCAATCATGACATCACGCGCTATCATGCTGTATTCTGCCACGCCAGTTGCTCCACATACATGGAAATGCTTGGCAGCAACCTGCTCATTCAGTCCCAAAACGCCATTCAAATCAGGGTCTTCTTCGTGGAGGCTCATCAAGCAGCCCTGCTCTTTGGCTAATTTCATGGCCTTTCTGACCACGCCAGCATTTGTCAAAGGAATACCGTCGTCCGAAAAAGCCACCGCTCCAGCCTCCAATAAGGCTGGGAAGTCTGTTAGGTTCTGACCATCAAACTTATCCGTAATGGTCGCCACACTATAAATATGAATAGCTTCTTTTTGGGCAGAGGCCAACACCTCTTGGAGGGTTTCCACTGTTGAGATGGTCGGATTGGTATTGGCCATCATGACAACGGAGGTAAAGCCACCTGCCGCGGCTGCCAGGGCACCTGTATGAATATCTTCCTTATGGGTCTGACCAGGCTCCCGAAAATGCACATGAACATCCACCAAGCCTGGGGCGACTACCAGACCTGTCGCATCTATAACCTGACCGGCCTCATCTTCAACCTTTTCAGCAATCTTGACGATTTTTTGGTCTTTAATCAAGATATCACAAATTTTATCCAATCCAGACTGGGGGTCCAGAACACGACCGTTTTTAATTAAAAGCATGAATTTCTCCTAGTATTACCGAATTAGTCAGTCAACTTTTATACTTTGTATAGGCGTATAGACTGGTGTTCTCTCAATTATTTGAGCCAATCAATTCCTGCTAAGCCTTGGGAAGCTAAAAATGTATTGGTTTTTGAGAAAGGGCGACTTCCAAAGAAGCCTCGATAGGCTGATAGGGGACTTGGATGGGCAGACTCAATAATCAGGTGTTTGGGATTGGTTATCAGAGCCTTCTTCTTGCGGGCATAGGAGCCCCAGAGGATATAGACCACAGGCTGATTCACATCATTGACAACCTGGATCACAGCGTCCGTAAAGGCTTCCCAAATCTGCCCAGCATGGCCATTAGCCTGTCCAGCAGGCACTGTCAAGCAGGCATTGAGCAGGAGGACGCCTTGCTCTGCCCAAGCAGTCAGGTCATGGCCTTCCCTAGGACCAATATCATCTGCCAATTCCTTGAGGATATTTTGAAGAGAGGGCGGAGCAGGAATGGTCTGCGGAACGGAAAAAGATAAACCTTGCGCCTGCCCTGGCCCATGGTAAGGATCCTGGCCCAAAATAACGACCTTGACATCCTCTAAAGCAGTTGTCTGAATTGCTGCAAATACCTTTTCACGCGGCGGATAAACCGTTCCAGCAGCATACACATGGTCTAAAAACTGATTGATTTTCCTAAAATAATGCTCTGGCAGTTTCTGCTTAATAGCCTCATGCCATGCTGAATGTTCCATAACTATCCCTCATCTGAACTTCTTTCTTTTACCACATATATCGGTCTTTTCTTGGTCTCCAGAAATACTTTGGCCAGATATTTCCCAAGAATACCGATGGTCATCAGCTGCAAACCTCCCAAAAAGAGGATAATGCAAATAGTTGATGGCCAGCCAATGGTCGGATCTCCGAATACCAGCGTTTTTATCACGATGACCACCATCAATAAAAGAGAAAGAAGAAAGCTAAAGACACCTGTATAAGACGCAATGTTCAGTGGTGTATCAGAGTAATTGATAATCCCTTCAATGGAATAGGACAAGAGTTTCCAAAAAGACCAGCTGGTTTCCCCAGCAACCCGTTCCACATTTTCGTAGGGTAGATACTCTGTCTCAAAGCCAACCCAGGCAAAGATTCCCTTTGAAAAACGATTGTATTCTGAAACCGACAAAATAGCGTCGACCATGTGACGGCGCATGAGACGAAAATCACGCGCGCCATCGACCACATCAACCTGGCTGATTTTATTCATCAATTTGTAGAACAGTTTGGCGAAAAAACTGCGAATCGGTGGCTCCCCAACTCGGCTAACACGCCGAGTACCCACACAATCCAAATCAGGGTCAGCTGCCAGCATGGCCTTCATCTGGATGAGCATTTCAGGCGGATCCTGCAGGTCCACATCCATGACGGTTATCAACTCTCCCTTGGCAGCCTGCAGGCCAGCATAAAGAGCCGCTTCCTTACCAAAATTTCTGGAAAATGAAATATAGCGAACCCAACGGTCTTGACCAGAAAGGCTACGCAATACTTGCAGGGTCTTATCCTTTGAACCATCATTGATAAAAATGTATTCAAAGGTATCTCCCATCTCAATACGAACCTTTTCCATGGCATCGTAAAAATAGGGAATCGCCTCTTCTTCATTGAAACAAGGCACAATAACTGAAATCATGATTTTCTCCTCGTACAGACGGTTTGTCTTTCAAAAATAGTTACCAACCATTATACCATTTTACAGGATAAGTTCCCAGAAATCATGTGCCTAGTCCCTAGACCCTATTCTTCCTGCCATGTTTCTTGGTTTTGACGGAATTTTTTCAGCAAGGTCAAGCCATCTGCATTGATATAGCCCTGCACTTTTGCTACCTTGATTAACTCTGAATAATTGCTGAGCGTCACCAATTTTACACCTGCATTGTCAAAATTACGGTCTGCTTTTGGTAGTTCATAAGTGAAAATAGCCACCACACCAAGCACATCTGCTCCTTCGCGCTCTGCGGCCGCAACCGCATCCAACACTGAACCGCCTGTCGAAATCAAATCCTCAATTACAACCATTTTTTGGCCCTTGACAATACGACCTTCCAATTGATTGCCAACCCCGTGTTCTTTTGGTTTGCTACGAATATAGGCAAATGGCAAATTCATACGGTCAGCAATAATAGCACCGTGTGGAATCCCTGCTGTCGCAGTTCCAGCAATCACTTCAACCCCTGGAAACTCCTCCTCAATTCGCTGAACAAAGCCAGCTTCAATCAGATTGCGTGTTTCAGGATAAGACAGGGTAATACGATTGTCAGTGTAAATCGGTGATTTGATCCCTGAAGCCCAAGTAAATGGCTTTTCAGGACGCAGATGAACTGCCTTAATATCCAATAAGTGTGATGCGATTTCTGTTGCTAGTGTCATAATAGACCTCCTTCTAAATGCGTACCATTCCAACATGACCATCCCGCCGAATAGCCTGTCACTCCTAAAGCATTGGTTCAATCTATGAACCCTATAAAATATTTATCCCTGTTGAATTCTTACAGCCTTCTCCTAGTCCACCATTTCAATCCATGAATCAAAATACTGTTCAATGAAATTGGTTTTCTCTTTTATTTCTGTCACGGTAAGTTTTTCATCAAGACCTGTCAGAACCCACTTATCCTCAACATCATCTCTGCGATGGATAATCGCGACCAATTTCCCCTCGAAAGCTGTCAAGGGCTGCCGAACAGCTTTGGAAATGATGTAAACATCTTGCTCTTCACCATCTCCAGCCAATAGATTCGGGATGTAGCCGTAATTGATGGGATACTGATTGCCAAATTTATCAATATACCCGATAGGTCTATCAATTATAATCTGATAAATCTTATCCACGATTCCATTCCTCCATAATCGCCAAATAGGCCTGGTAAGGATGTTCTGCCCTTGTAATCGGACGACCAACCACGATATAGTCACTGCCGATTCGCGCGGCCTCAACTGGTGTCATGACCCGCTTTTGGTCACCAACATCTCCGCCTGCTGGGCGAATCCCTGGTGTCAGACAGACAAAACCAGACTGTGTAGCTCCCTTAATCAAGGACACCTCGTGAGCCGAGCAAACCACCCCATCTAAGCCAGCTTGAGCTGCCTTTTGGGCATAGTGGACAACAGCCTCTTGCAGGCTAGTCTGGATGTTCTGGTCATTTCGCATTTGCTCCTCAGAAGTAGAGGTCAGCTGGGTTACCGCAATCAAAATGGCATCCGCCCCCAACCCTCTCCGAGCCGCCTGCATCATCTCCACACCACCAGCAGCATGGACATTGGTCATATCGACCCCCAGCCTTGCTAAAACACGCATGGCTGACTCTACCGTATTTGGAATATCGTGTAGTTTTAAGTCTAGGAAAATGCTGTGACCGCAGTCTTTCAGATAAGTAATAACACTCGGTCCTTCCGCATAGTACAATTCCATTCCCACCTTCACATAAAGTTTTTCATGGGTTGGAAACTGTTCAAGGAAAGACTGAACTTCCTCTCTACTGGCAAAATCTAAGGCAATTATTGGTCGTTTCTCTTTCATAAATTCCTTTCATCTACACAAAAACCCTGTCAGATTGGACAGGGAGGTACACGAAGTCAGCCTGAAAGTCCCACCCTCAAGCATGATACATGACACCTTTCTAGCCTCTCTGGACTTAGTTAAAGGAGATAGTTTATTTTATAGTACTCTTTTATTTTACGTTTGTCAACGCTTACCCAAGCTGGATTTGATTTCCTGACGGAGATGTTCCAAACGGTCAATCCCATAGGCGTCCATCCGTCCTGGCAAATCTTGGATAATCTTCGGACAGGCAAATGGGTCTGTGAAGTTTGCTGTCCCGACACCGATGGCAGCTGCTCCAGCAATCATCATCTCAATGGCCTTATCAGCAGAATCCACACCGCCCATCCCAATAATAGGCAGGTTGGTCATTTGAGCGACCTGACGAATAAGCTTGAGCGCTACTGGAAAGACTGCGGGACCTGACATACCACCTGTCCCATTTGCCAGGATTGGCTGCCGAGTTTTGAGGTTGAACCGCATACCGACCAAGGTGTTGATCATGGTCAAACCGCTGGCTCCAGCGTCCTCAGCCGCCTTGGCCAATAAAGTAATGTCTGCCACGCTGGGTGTCAATTTGACATAAACAGGTACAGATGAAGCCTCAACCGCTGCCCTAACAGCTTCATAGGCCAATTCAGGCACCTGTCCAATCAAAAGACCATTATTCCCATGGTCCACATTTGGACAGGAAATATTTAATTCGATGGCTTTCACATTCGGAGCCTTGGAAATTTTTCCAGATACATAGGCATATTCTTCATTGGAAAAACCTGCTACATTGGCGATGATGGGTAAAGCTGGAAAATGCTGCTCTAGCCAAGGCAATTTTTCGGATAAGACGGCTTCTACACCTGGATTTTGAAGTCCAATGGCATTAAGCATACCTGCTGGAGTTTCGGCCACACGGGGAGTCGCATTGCCATAACGCGGATGACGCGTCGTCGCCTTAATCATGATGGAACCCAGCTGGTTGAGGTCATAATAATCTGCATACTCCTGACCGAAACCGAAACAGCCAGAGGCTGGAATGATGGGATTTTTCAAGTCCAAGCCAGGCAGTGAAATCGCTAAACGTTTCTCCATACTATCCTCCTATAAAATCAGGCTACCTGTCGCAAAGACAGGTCCTTCTTTGCAGACCCGCTTATTCTCATGCTCTTGCCCAACCTTGGGCTTGACAACGCAGGCACAACAAGCACCCATGCCACAGGCCATGCGGGCTTCGAGCGAAATATAGGCGTGGGGATGGTCCTGATAGCGCTGGTCTACATAGTTCATCATCCCAGGCGCCCCGCAGGAGTAAATAGCAGCAAACTCCTCTGACAAGCGATCCACCACCAGTGCGACAGACCCTTTTTCTCCATAGGAACCATCATCTGTTGTGACATAGACCTGTCCGTAGCGAGCCAGTTCTTCCTCCAAAATCACTGCCTCTTTCGTGGCAAAGCCAATGACTGACGTGACATTGACACCACGAAGCGCAGCTTGTTTGGCTACTTCGACCAGGGGAGGAACACCGATACCCCCACCAATAATGAGAATCTGGTCACCCGCCTTGAGAAAGTCCACCTCAAAACCTGTCCCAAGAGGTCCCATGACATCCAACTGCTCCCCTGCAACCATCTTGGAGAAGACATCCGTCCCCTGACCTTCCACCCGATAAATGATTCGGCACTGGGACCGTTTTCTATCAATCTCAGAAATGGAAATCGGTCTGCGCAAGAGCATGGAA
The DNA here is from genome assembly GCA_945864085.1 of uncultured Streptococcus sp. Taxonomy (GTDB): domain Bacteria; phylum Bacillota; class Bacilli; order Lactobacillales; family Streptococcaceae; genus Streptococcus. The sequence continues at coordinate 25,461 of CAMBAD010000015.1, read as the reverse complement.
TCATCAGGCACGCGAATATGGATAAATTGCCCCATCTTCATCTCGCCAACCATATCCCCCTGCAAGGTCATAGCAAATATCCGTGGTGCCAACTGGACTTGGTCCACAAGCAACATCAGTTCTTTTAAAATCATCATTTCTCCTATTCTACGCTAGACAGAACACAAGGACGCCGATAGAGAAAAAACCTTGCTGGGAAAGCAAGGTTACACGAAAAGAGGGAGTGGGAAGCTTAGACTCCTGTTTGTTAAGGATTGGTCAAACAATCACTATTTCTAGCGACTGGCAGGTGAACCAATTCTTATGAGACAGGTTGCCTTTCCCATTCTCTATTTATCACGTTCCCTTCTTCGCCTCTCTGGACTCAGTTAAAGGATTTATTGTCTGCATTATACATTTTTTCATTTTTTTTGTCAATTCATGATACAATGGAAACATGAGAATCCAACAATTACTTTATATCATAAAAATAGCAGAGACAGGCAGCATGAACGAAGCTGCCAAGCAACTTTTTATCACCCAACCAAGCCTGTCCAACGCTGTCCGTGACTTGGAAAAAGAAATGCGAATTAAGATTTTCTACCGCAATCCCAAAGGAATTACCTTGACCAAGGATGGGATGGAATTTCTGTCTTATGCCCGCCAGATTATCGAGCAGACAGAATTGTTAGAAGATCGGTATAAAAATCCCAACGCCAGACGCCAGCTCTTCAGCGTTTCTTCCCAACACTACGCCTTTGTGGTCAATGCCTTTGTTTCGCTTTTAAAGGAAACTGAGATGGAAGATTATGAGCTTTTCTTGCGTGAGACACGGACCTGGGAGATTATTGATGATGTGAAAAATTTTCGGTCTGAAATCGGTGTCCTCTTCCTGAACAACTTCAACCGCGAGGTGTTATTAAAACTCTTAGACGACAACCGCCTGTCCTATACTCACTTATTTACTGCAAGGCCGCATGTCTTCGTCAGCAAGAACAGTGTGCTGGCTACAAAAACATCCATTAGCTTAGAAGAATTGGCTGATTTTCCCTATCTGAGCTATGAGCAAGGGATTCACAACTCCTTCTATTTCGCAGAGGAAATTCTCTCGCAGGAACACCACAAGAAATCGATCGTTGTTTCAGACCGCGCCACGCTCTTTAATCTCTTGATTGGACTGGATGGGTATACGATTGCTACTGGTATTTTAAACTCTGATTTGAACGGGGACAACATCATCTCCATCCCCCTAGAATATGACGATCAGATAGAGTTGGTCTACATCAAGCACGAAAAGGCTCTTCTGTCGGATATGGGGGAAAAATTTATCAATTATCTACTAGAAGAAACCAAATTTAACCAGCCCAAACAGGTAAAATAAATTATTATAATATCTTTGTGAAAGCATTTTGAAAGTAAAGTTGAAAATTTTTCAATTTTTGCCTAGTAAACGCTTTCACTTTTTTTGTCACTATGCTATAATACTATTATCATATATATTAAGGAGTGGTTAGATGGCTCAAAATAAAATGTTAGCTATGATTCTTGCTGGTGGACGGGGGACTCGTCTGGAAGGTTTGACCAAGAAAGTCGCCAAACCAGCAGTTGCATTCGGTGGAAAGTACCGTATCATCGACTTCCCTCTCAGTAACTGCGCAAACTCTGGTATTGACATCGTCGGTGTCTTGACCCAGTACGAGCCAGTTTTGCTTAACTCTTACGTTGCTCAATCACAACGTTGGGGACTGGATGTGCAAGGTTCTGGTGTCTTTGTATTGCCGCCAAGCGAAAAGATTGAAGGCTTTGGACTCTACAAGGGTACTGCCGACGCCATTACACAGAATATTGATTTCATCGATCTTCACGAGCCAGAATATGTCCTGATTTTGTCTGGGGACCATATCTACAAGATGAATTACGACAAACTCTTGGATACCCATATTCAGAAAAAGGCTGACGCAACCATCGCTGTTATCGAGGTTCCTATCAAGGAAGCTTCTCGCTTCGGTATCATGAATACCGATGAAGACTACCGTATCGAGGAATTTGAAGAAAAACCAGCAAATCCTAGAAGCAATCTAGCCTCTATGGGTATCTACATCTTCACTTGGAAGACCTTGAAAAAATACCTCCAAGAAGATGATAAGTCTGAAACCTCTTCTCATGACTTCGGACACGACATCATTCCAAAATACTTAGAAGACGGTCGGACCTTAATTGCTCACCCATTCCGTGGCTACTGGAAGGACGTTGGTACTGTCAATAGTCTCTGGGAGTCAAACATGGACTTGATCGACCATTCTGGTGATTTAGACCTGTCAGACCGCTCTTGGAGAATCTACTCCGAAGACAAGGGTTCGCCTGCCCAAGTCATCAGTGCTACTGCCACTGTCAAATCTGCCTATATCGACAAAGGCGCGATTATTGATGGCTACATCGAACATTCAGTCATTTCAACAGATGTTCAGGTTAACAAGGATGCAGTTGTGAAAAATTCTGTCCTTCTACCTGGTGCAATCGTAGGTGAAGGTGTGGAACTAGATTATGTTATCGTAGCTGAAAATGTGAAAATTGCTGACGGTATCAAACTTTCTGGTGACATTGATAATATCCTCTTGATTGATAAGAATGTGAACAAGTAAGAAAGGACTGCTATGCTAAGAAATACTCTGGGAATTGTAAATATTGACGGTAACAATGTACATTTTGGTGATATTATGAATCACCGTGGTGTTCAAGCCTTCGGATTTTTGGGTCGTTACCGCCTAATCGACTTTGTCTTGTCCAACATGTCTAACTCTGGTATCACTGAGTTTCAGGTCTACATGCCTGCGAAAATGCGCTCTACCATCCAGCACGTAGGAACAGGTAAGCATTACAATATCAACAGCAAACGCGGCTCTCTCCGCCTCCTTAATAGCGTGACAGACCCGAACTCTGTTTACCAACATGATATTAACGCCTTTTCAGATAACCTTCATTTCATTGAAAATTCTGATAAAGAATATGTCTTGATTGCCCCTTCTTACTTCATCTACAGCCAAGATTATTCTAAACTGATGGAAGAACATCTTGCAAGCAAGGCTGATGTGACTGTTCTTTATAAAAATGTCTCTGACGCCAAGGAAAACTTCATCGGTTGCCAGACACTCAAGTTTGATGATAACAAACGTGTCATCGCTTTTGAAGAGAATCACGGTAAATACAAAAACCGTCCTGTTTCGCTGGAAGCTTATTTCATGAAACGCGCAACCTTCATCGAGCTGATTCAACGTGCCAACAAGGTTTCATCACTCTATTGGCTGAAGGATATTCTAAAAGATGTTGTTGACCAATATGTCATCAAAGGCTATGCACACCGTGATTTTGTTGCATGTATCAATAGCGTTGAGTCTTACTTTACGACTCAGCTTGAGTTGATTGACCAAGATACACGCAAGCTCCTCTTCAAACATGATTGGCCAATCCACACACAAACAAGTGACTCCTCTCCTACCCTCTACGGACCACTTGCAGAAGTAAAACGGTGCCTCATCTCAAATGGTGCCAATATCAATGGTCAGGTAGAAAACTCTGTTATTGACCGTGATGTTGTCATTGAGGAAGGTGTTGTCATTAAAAACTCTCTAATCTTGAATGGAGTGACTATTAAGAGTGGCGCTAATATTGAAAACGCCATTATTGATAAGGCAACCAAGATTATCCATCCGATTGATATTAAGGGAAGCGAAAACAATCCTTCCTACATCAAGGCACATCAAATTATCTAGGAGCCGATATGACACAAAAATCTGTTCTATTTGTAGCATCCGAAGGACTTCCGTTCATCAAGACAGGTGGTTTGGCCGATGTTATCGGTTCCTTGCCCAAAGAATTGGTAAAACAGGGGATGGATGTCCGCGTAGTGCTTCCGCTCTATAAAAAGATTGCTATCAACAATCATTCTGATTTTGACTACGTTTCTAGTTACGATGTCCGCGCTGGTGACATCCAGTCCATGGCTAATGTTTACAGTCAGGTAGTGGATGGGGTTACGTTCTACTTCATCGAACACCGTGATTTCTTTGAACGCGATGAACTCTACGGTTATGATGATGACGCGATACGCTTCGGATTCTTCCAGCATGCAACCTGTCGCCTCCTGGAAGCCCTCAATTTCTTCCCAGATGTGATTCATTCGCACGACTGGCACGCGGCTGTCATGCCATTCCTCTGCCGCACCTTCTATAGCTATCGTGAGGAATTTCGGGCTATCAAACATGTCTTTACCATTCACAACCTCGCTTTCCAAGGGATTTTCAACAAGCAAGCCCTTTGGTCAGCCCTGGGAATGGACTACGGTTACTATCTCGATGGTATCGCTCGTTTTCACGATGAGTGTATCAGCTTTATGAAGCTGGGTATTCTCTATGCTGATAAGGTCACAACCGTTTCAGATACCTATGCTCGAGAAATTCTGACAGAAGAATTTGGCGAAAATATGCAACATGTGCTAGAGTTGCGCAAGCATGATCTCGTTGGGATTGTCAATGGTATCGACTACGATAGTTGGGATAGTCAGACCGATCATTACTTGGTTAAAAATTATGGCTTGGAAAATCTGGCAGATAAAAAAGCCAATAAACTGGCTCTTCAGGCCCAATTTGCCCTACCGCAGGATGAACATGTCCTGATGATTGGTATCGTGTCACGCTTGACATGGCAAAAAGGCTTCTATCTCCTGACAGAGGTACTCAGCCATCTCTTACAGGCCCATGTTCAATTTGTAATCTTGGGTAACGGTGAGCCTGATATTGAAAATGCCTTTAACCACTTCAAGGCAGCCTATCCTGAGAAGTTTGCCTTCTATCGCGGTTACAACGAACCTCTGGCTCACCAGATTTATGCAGCCAGCGACCTCTTCCTCATGCCATCTATGTTTGAACCGTGCGGAATCAGCCAACTCATTTCTATGCACTATGGAACCCTACCATTGGTACGTGAAACAGGTGGTTTGGTCGACACAGTCACACCTTACAATATTGAAAGCAAGACTGGAACAGGCTTTAGCTTCGGCGGTCGCGACGCTTACAATATGAGACAGGTATATGATTTAGCCCTTCAGACCTACTACGATCGTCCTGATGATTGGCAAGCAATGGTCAAACAAGCCATAGAACGCGACTTTAGCTGGACAGCTTCTGCTGAGAAGTACATCTGGCTCTACCGTGAAATTTCTGGCTAGACAAACGACATCTTATCAAGCAAGTCAAAATAGAATTGATTGGGAGTGTGACCGCGGTCCGCTCCCTTTCAACAAGGGAGGAACCTATGACTGAATTTACTGAATTTACTGAATTAGACCTATACTACATGAACTCAGGTGAGCATACCAGCTTGTATGAAAAAATGGGTGCTCATATCATCAAGCTAGGCAATAAAATACTCGGCACACAATTCCGTGTCTACGCACCAAATGCAAGAGAAGTATACCTTGTTGGAGACTTTAACCAATGGCAACGCAGCCATCCAATGGAACATGAAATTGATGGTGTATTCCAACTCTATGTCGAAGGCTTGAAATCACTTGTGGACTACAAATATTTAATTGTGACACATGATGGGCGTGACATCTATAAGGCGGATCCCTATGCTTTCTTCAGTCAAGTCCGCCCAAATACAGCCTCAACAACCTACAATCCGCGTTACAAATTCAAGGATGATTTGTGGATGTATCATCGTGTCAACTACGATTTCAAAACACAGCCAGTTTCTATCTACGAAGTGCATTTGGGATCGTGGAAGCAAAAAATAGCGAATAAGAACGAAGCCGGAGCCCCAGTTGAATCCTTTTATTCCTACAAGGAAATTGCTCCGCTATTGATTGAGCATGTCAAAGAGAATAACTACACACACATCGAATTGCTTCCTATTACCGAACATCCGCTGGACGCTTCCTGGGGTTACCAAGTAACGGGTTACTATAGTCCAACGAGCAGGTATGGTAAGCCAGATGAACTGAAATACCTAGTAGACCAGTGCCACCAAGCTGGGATCGGGGTGATTCTGGATTGGGTGCCATTACATTTTTGTAAAGACGCGCATGGGCTCTATCAATTTGATGGCAGCTGGCTCTATGAATATCCTCGTGAAAACGACCGCGAAAACCACCAATGGGGTACAGCGAATTTCGATTTAGGAAAAGGCTTGACCCGCTCCTTCCTCCTCTCTAATTTAAAATATTGGCTGGAGAATTTCCACTTTGATGGTATCCGTGTAGACGCCTTATCCTACCTGCTTTATTGGCGCGGAGAAACCGAAGACGATAAAATTAACCAGGGAGCCATTGACTTCATCAAGCGAGTGAATGCAATGGTCCACACAGACTACAAGGGCGTTCTCATGATAGCCGAAGATTCCTCCAGCTATCCAAAAGTGACCCACCCCTTGGACCAAGGTGGTATCGGTTTTGATATGAAATGGGACCTGGGCTGGATGAACGATACCTTAAAATTTTTAAGTCGGCCATCTGTGTATCGCAAGTACCACTCCAATGAAATCACCTTTGGTATGTACTACAACCAAAACGAGCAGTACCTTCTCCCACTTTCCCACGATGAAGTTGTCCATGGAAAATTATCCATCATCAATAAAATGAACGGGGAATATGAGGACAAATTCCATCTGGCACGGGTGTATTATAGTTTTTACTTTGCCCATCCAGGGAAAAAACTGCTTTTCATGGGAAATGAATGGGGGCATATCCGCGAATGGCATGAATATACTGAAATGGACTGGATGCTGAAACTCTATCCTGTCCACGATTCCTTCTACCAGATGATGAAAACATTGTCTACTTTCTACAGGGAAAATGACGCCTTTTGGAAATATGATTACCAGGCCTATGACAAGGGCTTCAACTGGATTAAGATTGATAGTGAAGCTAGTTTCTACGCCTTTTCACGCATGAGCGATGAGCAGGAAATTTTGACCGTCCATAATTTCAATGATCAGGAACTTTTTGATGTGCACTTGGCTTTGCCAGCTGACAGCGAGTACAAACTGGTCTTCTCGTCCAATGCGATTCCAATCGAGAGTTTTAGTCTGTATCCAGATGAAAATGGAGCGACTATCACAGTTCCGCGTCTCACCAGCTTTTATCTTGAACGCCTGAAATAAGGCAACTGATAGTCTTTATACTCAATGAAAATCAAAATCAGACTAGGCGACGCAGATGCAGATAGAACTGAAGTTCATCAAATCAAGTCAACAACGTCTGATTTTGATTTTCGAAGAGTATTAGTAATCAAAAAGAGGAGCCATAACCAGTCTTGGTGTTCTCAGAAAAAAATCTTGCACCCATCAAAGTGCAAGATTTTTTCATTATTATTCAACTGCTGTGTAGGTTGCTGCTTTTTCTAGGAAGAGGTCAAACTCACCGTTCGCAATCACTTCCTTGATAACCTTATCAATTTCAACTTTCAACTCACTGCTTCCTTTTGGAAGGGCAATAACTTTTGAATTTTCATCAATAGTAGGAAATTCGATTGCTGCGATAGCCAGGTCAGAGTTTTGAGAAACATAACCTGCTGCAACTGGTGAATCCATCAATACCGCGTCCACTTTGCCAGACTTGAGTTCATTAACCGCTTCTCCCATTTGTGTGAGAGAGACAATGCTTGCATTGCTGATTTCTTCTTTGGCGTAGGTTTCCTGTGTTGAACCTTTTTGAACCGCCAACGTCTTACCTGTCAATGTGTCGAGGCTTGTCAAGGTAGCCAAATCCGATTTTTTGACCAACAATACATCGGAAATCTGGTAATAGCTTTCAGAGAAATCAAATACCTGAGCACGTTCGTCAGAATAAGAGAGGCCGGCAATAGCAATATCAGCTTTGCCATTTTGTACACTTGCCAATACATTCTCAAAACTCATGGAAGAAATTTCCAGTGTTACGCCAAGCTGATCAGCAATCTTTTGCGCCAACATAATATCCGCACCAACTACTTCATTTTTTCCATCTACAAGCGCTTGAAACTCAAATGGTGCATAGTCGGGACTTGTTGCAACAACCAAGGTCCCTTTCTCTTTGATTTTTTCAAGGGTAGATTGCTCGGAATCAGTGGTTGTCGAACAGGCTGCCAGACTTAAGCCTGCTAGGAAAGTCGTCATGACAGTCATTAGTTTTTTGAAGTTCATTTTCTAGTATCCTTTACTTTTTCTTTACTGAATCAGCAGTAGGTTGTTGATTCAACTTTCTCTAGTTTATAGTATTTTTATTCATTTGTCAAGAGGATTTTTTGAATATTTATTCTTTTTGAAAATTAGTTGCTGCTGATTGATTTTTGGTAGGCTTCTTCAACAAATTGAGCCATTTGGCCACTTTCTACCAATTCTTTGATGACCTTGTCAACCTTTGCTTTTAATTCTGTACTACCTTTTGGAAGGGCTACTGCATAAGAATCCGAAATCGTGGTTTCAATCGCCATATCAACAAGCTGCAAATCATCATTTGTACCGATATAAGCCTTGGCAATAGGTTCCTCAAAGATGACGCCGTCTAGTTGCCCTGTCTTCAACTGTTGAATTAAATCACCATTTTTTTCCAAACTGATAACGGTGGCCCCTGCAAAACTTTCTTTGGCAACAGCTTCTTGGATGGAGCCTTTCTGGGTACCAATCGTAGCCCCTTGAAAATCTTCCGCGTTGGTATAGAGAGCATTATCTGATTTTTTGATAATCATTTTATTGACTGACTGGTAGTAGGCTTCGGAAAAATCATAGATTTTGGCACGTTCTTCCGTCGCAGAAATCCCTGAAATAGCCATGTCTGCATTGCCTAGCTGGACACTGGCCAATACATTTGAAAAACTCATGGTAGAGAACTCTACCTCAACACCCAGTTCTTCTGCAATAGCCTTGGCTAATTCAATATCTGCCCCAACCAGGGTATCTTTTCCATCTTCCAAAACCTTATATTCAAATGGTGGAAACTCGGGATTCAGGGCAACCACTATCTTGCCTTTTTCCTCTATTTTCTGCAGTGTTGAGGTTTCCTGATTAGAAGTGCTGCCACAGGCTGCTAAAAATGTACTGGTCAGGCAAACTGCTGCAAATGTATATAGTTTTTTTAGTTTCATCGTAAATCTCCTTTATTTAAACACAAGATAGAATATTTCTGTATGTTTATGCTATTTTACTTTATATTTATACATTTGTCAACTTGAATTTGAATTTTTATGCAAAAAAATAGAAACTTTTCAGTTTCTATCGGAAATATTTATCCCATTCTCCCTGCGAATCCTTTTTTCTATAGAAAAACTCGGATAAATCTGGGTCATCCATGACCTTTAATACCTCTAATAGATCATAAGCTAAGTCCATTCCAGCCAAATCGGTCTTTTTCACCCAGCAAACCTCGCCTTCTTCTGTTGAGTGGATTTGTCCAGAAAACTCCGTTGCCTTGTAGAGGAAAACGATGTAGCGGTGACCTTCGGCATCAGGCCAGTGCTTGGTTCCAACCAGCTGCGCTTTCTTGATTGTCAGGCCGGTTTCTTCATACACTTCGCGTACAACTGAATCATAAAAACACTCATTTTCCTCTATGTGACCACCAGGAAAAGCCACTCCAGCCCAGCGGTAGCGCTTCGGGTCGCGGATTTGTACGACGATATTTCCCTCCTTGTCTTCGATTAGGCACATATTGGTCAAGGTGACCATTTCTTTTCTAGCCATGTTAACTCCTTATATCTCAATTCCAAACCAGGTCAGCAAATCTACTGCTCTCTTTTCATTATTCCAGCGATGGTATTCACTAAATACTTCTTCGATACTGCCAAACTTTTCCACCAAACCATCTATGGCTAAGAAACTGCGCCAATATTCATAAAAGATGGAGGCATAATTGCCTTCGTAAGTTTTTCTACCAAATTCTGATAGGGGATGATGGCCGTATGTCTCTTGGAAGATGGTGACTAATTGCTGATTAATCTTTTTCTCCTTAGCAAATTCTTCATCAGTCAAAAAATAGCGACGGCTGATATATTCTACCATTCCCTCTTCAAACCACATGGTCTCCTCTTCATAGTCCAAAAAATAGTCACTTTGGTGGGCCAGTTCGTGACCGATAATTTGCAGGAGTTGGTTATCGGATAGGGATTGATAGTGCTCTATTATCGGCTTTGTGAGATTAGAGGGATAGTTTTCTGCCTGTTTGATATAAATTGTTTTCCAAACCTCTCTATCTGGTGTCATCACCATTCGGACATCGTTTGTATAGGCTGGGATAGGGCATTCTCGTATAAAGCATGTCGCAGCCTTCTCATCAGCCCAAATGATTGCTTGAGGTAAGTCTTCTACCTGGTACTGCTCCTGCAAATAAATAATATAGGTCTGCAAGGTATTGTGATAAGTTGTGACAAAACTTTCGTACTCTTTTAGCTGTGTCTGATTGGTCACTAAAAATAGCTGTTCCACCTTCATTCCTCCAATCTGTCTTGTTTTATTCTATCAAAAAAAGCCAGGGCAGACTAGCCCTGACTGTAGTTTACCAACGGTGTGCCGCTTCAAAGATCCATCTCCGATTCCAAGAATGCGTTTGCCCTGGTTCTAGGTATATGGTTTGAATGATTTCTGGACTGACGATATGATCTGTCGCCCAGAGTAACAGGCTGGTAGGCTTGACGCTATCAATGCCTGTCACGCTAGCTTGCGCTCCCTTGTGGCTCAACTTCCAGGTAAATGTATCTGTGAAACTGGCTTTTTCGGTAGATAAAACACTGAGAGAAACATCCGTTTCGCACTTGTCAAATGCAATCGCCTTACCATCTGCGATGAAATTATTATGATCATAGCCGCCAAAACCTTCTAACCGTTCCTGTCCAAGGTCATTCATATCTGGTAAATCCAGACGGTAGTCGGGTGAGATGGCCATTCCATCAATGCTGAGGAAATTATGACAGTATTCTTCTGTTTCAAAAGCCTTGTCGCCAACATTTGTTATGGTGGCTTCTAAGATGAGCATGTTCTCCTCAATCCGAATGGTCTTTTTGACTTCCGCAGCAATGCCCAAACATGCCACTGCTTCGGTGAAAAATGTTGCGCTGGTTGCTGTGTGGGTGTAAGATACAGGATAAGGAATCACTTCTTCATACTTGTGGGCAAACTGATAGCCCAAGTCGCTGTCCTGCTTAATCAAGCCTACACCCAGTTTTGGAAAGTATTCTCCAATGCCTGCACCTGCACTAAAATCTCCTGAAAACTCACAGCATAGACCCCTGCCTCCTGATGATAAATGCCGCAGATTCATAGGCTCATTGGCGCCAAAATGTGTATCTCCGTCCAAGGTGACATCTGAGATAAAGCCTGCCCGATCAAAACGGAAGGTATCATTAGGGCGCTCACCTGGCTCCGCAATTTCAACACGCAATCGGTCATTGGTTAGTAAAATCATATAGACCTCCTTGATTTGTTTTGTATATTCATATATCGATTATATATTAAACTATTCATTTGGGCAAGAAGGTCTACTAAAATAGAGGCGAATAAGCAGAGATTTCCTCTGGAAGCTAAGAGGCCAGCTAGCTTCCTTCCTATCAGACAGCGGTCGTTCAACTCTAGTCGTTTTGGCTGAAAAGTAAGATAATACAATCTGGGCCTGATGGTAGAACCTGTATTCACAGTTCCGCACTTCCATCTAAGGCTAGTTTTTAAGCTCTCCATCGTTCGTTTTATCAAAATACAGTCAGTATTCCCTCAAAAAACTGCCGTAATTAGCAAAAAACTATCTCCTGCATAAAAGTATTTTACTTGTGAATATAGGTTCTTAGTTTGCTGAGTGTATTTCTAGGCTCATTCTATACTCTGTTCGTTCTGCTCCTAAATTTACCTTTTTTGTTACACCGTCGAAGCGGAAACCGACCCGTTCATAGAAGGAAATGGCGCGTGTATTTCCTTCTAGCACCCAGAGGACAACTGTTTGGTAGCTCTGCATTTTCCCCAAAGCCGCCTGCATGAGCTGGTAGCCAATCCCCTGGCCGTAGTAGTCCGCCAAAACATAGAGGGCGTAGAGCTCACCAGCCTCCTGCAAGTCCTCCTGACTGCTGGCACCGTAGCAGGCAAAGCCAACCACCTGCTCATCCACTAGTGCTACCAAGATATTCTGAGGATAGCGAAAGGCCCAGTCCTGACAGCGTTCCAGCGTGTAGGTCTTTTGGAGAAATTCCTGCGGTAATAAGTCAGCATAGGCCTCCTGCCAGGCTTTCCAATGGACATAAGCCTTGCCCCTAATCTCCTCCTCAGTCTGCATGGGTTTGATCAGCATATCTCTACCTCCGTGAATTTTCTTCCAGTATACCTCAAAAAATGAGATGGTGCAAGACCAACTCATTTTTTCCTATGGATTGAAAATAGATGTTCTAAAGTCATCTGTTGTATTCATCAGAGCCTGATAAACTTTCACCTTAAGAGCGTGCACACGACTGAGATTCACATTATTGGTTGAATAGAAAATTCGTCCATTTGTATCAGCTTCCATAGCTTCTTCCATCAAAGTCTGGAGTTGTGCATAGGTCGTTACCGTCACTTCTTTGGTCGAGTTTGCCACACCTAATTCATACTGCATGGTAAATGGCTTGAGTTTGCCTGCCTCTGCTTTCTCAACACGCTCAGCAAACATGGCCTTCTTGAAGTCTTCCCATGTTGCATATTCTCCCTTGAAGACCTGTTCCAAGACGTGTTGGTCGGTAATAAGACCAGTATCTTTCTTGTTCCAAGTATCATAGATAATAGAGTTTTGACTCATAGCATAGTCAGATAACTGACCAGAAGCATAAGGGATGAAGCCTTCTGTATAGCCCTTGGCAGCAATCAATTCAAAGGCCATCCGGCGGAACATGATATCACCTGGTGAGCCATAAGGATTTGACAGAGCAGAGTAGTTTGCCGCAAACATCGGTACACTGTGGTAACCATTGCGAGTCCATTCTTTGGTCAAGGTCTTGGCACCACCAGAAAGCCCGAAATACTGGCGGTAATCAATGATACTTTGGTCAATCAAATCGTCAAAATCCTGCAAGGCTGCTACTTCTGCGTCTGTCAATTCACGTGCTTTGTTTCCAGCATGAGTATTGACGCCACCTGCTTGGACGTAGTAGTTCTCAATCTTGCGGAACCAATCTTTCTTCACAGCGTCAGATTTTTCTAAAATAGCCATTCCTTCCAAGTAGTCCAAGAGGTAGAGGACATCAAACTGGTTGTGGAAGTATTCATTGAAATCTGCTTCGTTAGTGAAGCGAGAGGCTGGATCTGCAACGTGGACACGGTTGGCAACATCCCCAGTAAAGACCGCGTTGAAACCAAGAATCATCTTATCAAGCGAAGAAACGTTTTGGAGCAAACCATCTGCATAAACTTCCATTCCCTGTCCGATCCGACGGCCATAGCCGTGGAGATAGGTTGAGCCATCTTGGTTGTGGACCATTTCGTGGCTATACAGCGTGGTACCATAATCACCCAGCATATCATAGGTTACGTAGTAGGTTTCCTTACCATCCGCGTAGGCTGTCTTAGTTGCACCCTCTGCGTACCACTTATTGATTGGACCGTAATAATCCTGAATGGCATCAACATTCGCAGTCAAGTTATGGTAGCTGGTCTGACCATCTGGACCATACATTTTGAAGCCTTCGTTGTTCAGAACAGTTCTGAAAAGCTTATCACGATTTTCTTCATCCAAAATCTTATACCAGAAATCAGCGTTGTCTCGTTGACGGGTCGCTGCCAAATCAACCTTCTGACGAACCTGATCACGTTTAACAGGATCTGAATAATCATTGACATAGTGTTCGTAAGAACCGATAGCCAGGGTATTCATGTTACTGATGATAAAGATATTTTCCTGTGGCAGGGTCAAGAGTGGCAAGAGCATTTGACGATAAGCCCAGTTTGGATTGGTAATCTTGTCGTAGACAGCAAGGGCGTACTTGCTATGCTTTTCAGCATTCTCTTGTTTGGCTGCGGCTTCTGCTACCTGCGACTTGCTTTCAACAATATAGGCCTTGGTTGTTTGCTTAAACCAGTCATTGTCCGTCGTATTTGGCAAGAATCGTGCACGGTAAGCTTCTACAAGGTCAAAGACGGAAGCTTGTCCATTCTGCTTCGCTAGGTGATTAGCGTAGGTTTGCACGTTATTATAAGGACGAAGAGCTTCATAGCCTGCATTGCCGATAGAAAGAATGGTGTCGAGAGCTGACGCAGCTTCTTTGCCGAAGAAATCTGGTTCAAAGATTGTCAAATCCTTGGTGTTAAAGCTGCCATAATTGATCGCATACCAACGAGTCAAGTAGGTCAAACCAAGCATGAAGGCCTCTTTATTGCTGGTAATTCTCTCCTTGAAGTAAGCTTCCGTTGCGGCATCCTGGCCATTCAGACTCGATGACAATAACTTGCGAACATTATTTTCTAGGTCAGCTTTCACTTCCGCAAACGTATCTGAGAAATAGAAATCCTTAGCGGTTGCAGTCTGGCGATTGGCGTCAAAGGTTGTTGGGAATCCGACTAAGGCCTTTAATTCTGGTGAATCCAGTGTCACGCTTGACAGACTAGACACAATTTCCGAAACCAGACTATCACGAGTAGCCAAGAAGATTTCTGGCGTGTAAATCAGATCCATGCCAGCAATAGCGTATTCAGCCACATGACCGTTCTTAAAGTCTTCCTTGTAGGAAACAGTCTTATACTCAATCGTACCGTCTGCGTAGTGCAGCATAATCTTGTTAATAGCTGCCTTTTCACCAGAGATGTCTGATACGATGAGGTCATCCTTCATAGGAACAATGTCCAACAAGCGCTCGGTGTTGAGTTTGTCATCTACTGCAATCTTATTTCCGTAGTAAACCAGCAATTCCTTGTTATAGAATGGCAGAATTTTCTCCATGTTGAGGTAGGCTGTCTTGTGAGAAGCCTGTGCCTTGTCAACTGTCAAATAATCAACGGAGTAGTCGTTGAAGTTAATGTAGCCAGAATCATCCAGACTGGTTGTGATTGTCGTCATTGCAGCTACTTTTTCTTGGGCTTGGTCCGCGGTAATCAGGGTTACTTTTGGATGGGTATCAGCTGTTGTTGAGAAGGTATTGGCAATACGAGTGTCCATATTGACAGGTTTGCCAACTACGCTCGGTGCTCCTACCATCTCATTGACTACATTGTTGATATTTCCAACATAGTTCGGAAGAACGGTACTTTGGTTGGTTCCTGCGACACTTCCGATGATTGCTCCTGTCTCGCTGGTCTTGATTTCGCCTTGAACGTGTGCATTTTGGATGGTGGCTGATCTAGGTACATCTTGTTGAAGCGTCATACGACCTGCTATCCCGCCGACAATTTGATTTTCAGTTCCTGGCAGGGTTATGGTGGCGTCAACTTTTGCGTCAACGACCGCTGCCAAAATACCGTGTCCAACAATACCACCGACAGTCGTTGCACTGGTTCCATAAGATTCTATGCTACCTTTGAAGGAAACGTTTTTGAAAACAGTATTGTATGCTGTGTGAATCAATCCAGCAACATCTTGCTTACCTCTGATAGTTCCTTCGACAGAAACATCTGTAACACGCGCATTGCTATCAGAAATGTGTGCAAGAGCTGCTAGTTTAGGTTGAATGCTGGTATTGAGCTGAATATTCTTCAGGTCAAGATTTTCTACTTTACCGTAGAAGTTTAGGAACAGAGGTGCTTTCAGGTTGTGAATGGCAAAATTGTACCCATCATTAGCACCGATAAGAGTACCGCTAAAGTTTCCAACATAGGAGCCTACATCCCCAACTGGTACTTCGTCAGCGTAGAGGTCCGCGCCAAGTTTGAAAGTACCTGTTTGGTTGGCTTTCATCGCCGCTACCAACTCTTTAAAGGAAGTATAGGTATTGGCATCAGTTGCCATCTTAGCAATGTAGAAATCACGATTGGCTACATAGGCTGCATCTTTTTCTTCTACTAATTCTGCAAACGATGTGGTCACCTTATAGACATCGCGACCATCCTTTGTATCTGCCACAATATTGGTTACTGGCAGATAGATTTCTTTAAATCGGTCAGAGCTTACTTTGACAAAGAGATCATCTGTGCTAGCTGGCAGGTCTGCTAGAGAGGTGCTTCCAACATAACTACCATCTTTTCGACGGTAAATGGTCACTGAGTCAATATCCTTGATTTCAATCTTCTTATACAGAAGTTCAAATTCGCGGATACTTTCTAAGATGGTCTCCTGGTCTGACTGGTTGGCTTGACCGTCCATGGTATAGAGTACACGGGTTTTGAGTGTGTAGTCGGTATAGTAATCCAGACCAGTCAGTTCGAGATTGCCATTCGGATCAGTAATGTCAACCTGCTGAACTAAGTTTGTACCATCGTAAAGCAGGGCAACAGCGCTGGTAAAGTTACCTGTTGGATTGGATAGTGAATAGGTCGCTGTAACAGTCTTGGCATCTTCGTTTTTAAGGAGATTTGTGATGGTTACGACTGGTACCTGTTCAACTTTCGTGCCTCTGGCAATTTTTTCAACCTTTGGCTCAAGTACAATTTTTTCTGTGATAGTAGGATTTTCCTGGCGAACTCCCTTAATGGTCTGATAGGTCGTGGTGATTTCCTTGCTACCAACTACGCCTGCTTGGAGAAGCTGCGTCTTGCCTTTTAAGAGATTTGGATCATCGCTATACTCGGTCTGGAAAGGAACTTCTTCAGTAGTGATGACTGTC
This sequence comes from uncultured Streptococcus sp., assembly GCA_945864085.1. GTDB lineage: Bacteria > Bacillota > Bacilli > Lactobacillales > Streptococcaceae > Streptococcus. The sequence continues at coordinate 8,752 of CAMBAD010000015.1, read as the reverse complement.
TCTGTTCCTTCAACTGGCTTGGTACCACGCAGAATTTGCTTAGAAACTGGAGCTAGGACAAGAGATTCTGTTTGAGTTGGATTTTCCTGACGAACACCGTTGATTAAGGTATAGGTCGTTGTAACTTCCTTGCTGCCTGCAACCCCTTGGCGGCTGACAACTTCTTCGCCTACATAAAGATCAGCAGTATCGATGTACTCGGTCTCAAAGGCTACCTCTTCGGTCCGCTTCTCTGTCTCGCTGGTAATCACATCTGCTTTCTTGGTACCAATTTTAATCACTTCAACTACTGGGGCTGTGGTGACAGCATTGGATACTTGTTCAGACTTAATCAAGACACCATCGGCATAGTAGTTCTTGGTTTCAATCGTACGAACTCCTGCTTGACCTGTCTGTACCAACTGACGGCTACCTTCAGCCAAAGTCGCATCGTATTCAAACTGCGTTTCAAAAGCAACCGCTTCTGTCACTACTTGTGTATCTTCAGTCAAAACAACTGCTGGGAGCGCTTCTTGGCTCGGAGCTGTTTCTGGTACTTGTGTAATTGGTTTGGTACCAATGTGTATAATTTGCGGAGTAGGTGCAAGGGTGATTGTCTCTCCCACAAGCTCTGACTTCACCAAGACACCGTCAATGTAGGTATTTTTACTGTCAATGGTTTTCTGACCTGCTTGACCTGGTTGAACCACCTGACGCGTTCCATCTGGCAAGGACTCATCATAAACTTCCTGAGTTTCAAATGGAATAGACTCCGTATGGCTGATGACTTCTTCTGTGATAGGCAGTTGTGGACGACTGTCAGAACCAGGTAGAATTTCTGTCACAACCTTTGTACCCACTGTGGTTACTTGGTTGACAGGCGCCTTGCTTATGGTCTCAGAAATGGCTGTTGACTGGACCAGTTGGCCATTGACGTAAACATTCTTGCGTTCAATAGTTCGTTCGCCTGCTTGACCTGATTGGCTAATCTGGCTAACTCCTTCAAGTAGGTCGGCAGAGTAAACGGTCTCTTCTTCAAATGGAATGACTTGGCTTTCTACTACTATTTCTTCCCGAATGTCCACTGCTGGGAGTTCCAGACTTGGGGCGTTTTCTGGGAGGGCAGTTACTAATTCCTGACCTGGTTGGCTGATTGGGTTCTCTGTCTCAGTAGATACAGTGTCAACTGCTCTGCTATCTTTCACATAACCAATATAGGTATAACCTTCGATGTCCATCGGTGCAGGCAAGGCTTGTCCTGTCGCGACTTCTACTGCATGGTTATACTTGGACAATAGCTGACTGGTCACTGCGGAACCTGCTGGCGCCAAAAGGCTGGCTCCTGTTGCTGTCAGCAGGATAACCCCTGCAAGTTCTTTCTTGCCTTTTTTGCCCACTTTCACTGCTAAAATGAGTAGGGTCACACCTGCCATCAGGGCTAGACTACTGTCTACAAGACCTGTTTGCGGCAAGGTCTTGGTCGTGCTAGCAGACTGCGGCTGGCTGGTTGGGCGGTAAACCAAATAATAGGTAGCGTCTGTCTCTGCTGCCAGACGTGGTAAATCGCGAACCAACCGTTGTTTTTCAGTATCGGTCAGCTCCTGCTCTGTCACATATTGGTAGCGAATCGACTGGGCCTGAACCTCTGCTGCTCCTGCGACGGCAGACACAAAAAAGAAACTTGCTACAGCAGCTGAGACAAGTCCTTGAGATAATTTACGAAAAGCAAAGCGTTCTTGCTTCTCACTTCTGATTCTTTTCATGATATCCTTTCATAATCTCTTTGAATTGCTTCGACTATTATAGCTATTTTAAGTGATTATTTCAACTAAATTGTATTGAAGAATCCACATTGATTGAATGTTCCCTGGGTATACACTTCTAGCTTAATTATTAGGAGTAAAAAAACAGTAAACCTTGCTGATTTACTGTTTTGCGAATCTTTAATGATGGGAGGAACGATTCAAGATTTCGATTTGCTTCTTTCGCTCTTGACGGACAAGTTCAAGATTGCCAGGATGTAATCGATTGATGAGACTAATGGCAAAATCTGTTGCCCATAGAGCATGAAATCGCACATGAGGGCTGGCTAAAAGCTGAGAGATGGTCTGGTAGAAGCGTTTTCGGACCCTATCCTTTTCGTCACGAATCTGTCGGTTTAGGGCAAAACTTGAGTTTCTAGCAGGATGATAGTTGATCTTACCATCCAGCCAATCCTTCATGGCTTCAAAACCCTGTTCAATGACAGGTAATACCTCATAGGGATAGGTAGCCAGCAATTCCTTGCCATAAAGTAGACAAAACCGAACTAGGTCTTGCTTACTTTTGGTATCGAAAACATCAATAAATTCCTGTCTCAGTTCAGGACTGTCTTCAATTTTTCCTAGTAATCGTGTGTAGGCATAAAAGTCCATACTCCTACCCCATATTCTTCAACTCAATGACCATATCGCGAATCTGGGCTGCCAGTTCGAAGTCAAGCACTTCTGCAGCTTCCTGCATTTGACCTTCCAGTTTCTTGATCATGGCCTTGCGTTCGTCTTTGTTGAGGGCATTGAAGTCCACCACTTCTTCCTTGTCCTGAGTGACAGCCTTGGTCACGCTGATCAGGTCACGGATTTCCTTTTTGATGGTCTGTGGAATGATGCCGTGTTCCTCATTGTAAGTCATCTGGATTTGACGGCGGCGGGCTGTTTCCTCCATAGCCTTCCGCATAGACTCGGTGACCTTGTCCGCATACATAATCACATGACCCTCAGAGTTACGAGCCGCCCGACCGATTGTCTGAATGAGCCCCCGCTCATTACGGAGGAAGCCTTCCTTATCCGCGTCCAAGATAGCGACCAGACTAACTTCTGGCACGTCAATCCCTTCACGAAGCAGGTTAATTCCTATCAGGACATCAAAGACACCCAAACGCAAATCACGGATAATCTCCGTACGCTCCAAGGTCTTGATATCCGAGTGCATATACTTGACCTTGACGCCCATTTCTTTCAGGTAGTCGGTTAAATCTTCTGCCATCTTCTTGGTCAGGGTGGTGATAAAGGTCCGCTCGCCTTTGTCAACACGGGCATTGATTTCACCCAAGAGGTCATCCATTTGGCCCATGGTTGGACGGACTTCCACTTCTGGATCCAAAAGCCCTGTCGGCCGAATAATCTGCTCGACAACGGTATCAGTCTGCTCCATTTCATAGTCACCTGGCGTCGCGGACACATAGACAATCTGGTGGACATGGCTCTCAAATTCTTCCCTGCGCAGCGGACGATTGTCCAGTGCACTCGGGAGGCGGAAACCATAATTAACCAACATCTCCTTGCGTGAGCGGTCACCATTGTACATCCCCTTAATCTGCCCCATGGTCATGTGGCTCTCGTCAATCATAATCAGGTAGTCTTCAGGGAAAAAGTCCAACAGGGTATATGGAGGCTCGCCCTCGCTTCGCCCGTCCATGTGTCGTGAATAGTTCTCAACTCCGTTGGTATAGCCCATTTCCCGCAGCATTTCGATGTCGTAGTCGGTTCGTTGTTTCAATCGCTGAGCTTCTAAGAGTTTTCCTTCTGCTTCAAAGACCTTGAGCTGCTCTTCCAGTTCCGCCTGAATCTTGGCAATAGCCGTTTCCATATGGTCATCGTTGGTCACGAAGTGGGTGGCAGGGAAAATCGCCAAGTGGTCCACATCGCCCAAGACCTTACCTGTCAGGCTTTCAATCTCACGAATGCGGTCAATTTCATCCCCGAAAAACTCCACACGAAAGGCGTGCTCGTCACGAGAGGCTGGGAAAATCTCTACTACATCCCCACGAACACGAAAACGCCCGCGTTGAAAGTCGATGTCGTTGCGCTCAAACTGAATATCTACCAAATCATTGAGCAGGCGATCACGGGAAATCTCAAGTCCAGGCCGCAAGCTAACTACGCTATCTGAATATTCCTTGGGTGAACCCAAACCGTAGATACAAGAAACAGAGGCCACCACAATGACATCATTGCGTTCTAGCAGAGCTGAGGTCGCAGAGTGACGGAGCTTGTCAATCTCATCATTGACAGAACTGTCCTTCTCGATATAGGTGTCGCTGGATGGAACATAGGCTTCTGGCTGATAGTAATCGTAGTAGGACACGAAGTACTCGACTGCATTTTCAGGGAAAAACTCCTTGAACTCGCTGTAAAGCTGTCCAGCTAGGGTCTTGTTGTGGGCGATGACTAGGGTAGGTTTGTTGACACGGGCAATGACCTGACTCATAGTGTAGGTCTTACCAGTCCCTGTCGCCCCCATGAGAATCTGGGCCTTTTCTCCCCCCTCGATATTGTCCACCAAGGTTTCAATGGCTTGAGGCTGGTCACCTGAAGGGCTGTATTTTGATACTAAATTAAATTTGTTTTCAGTGTTTCGATTAATCATACTTCTATTTTATCATAAGTTAATTTTATGGCGAAATATTCGAGTGTATTTCTAAAGATTTCAGTACTATTAAATTTTCTCACAATTTAATAACTGGTCATGTAACAAGATATGACACAGCTACTTGGCAAAATAGCTGATTTTATGGTATACTAGCGATTATCTTTTAAAAAGGAGTATGAAAATGAAGAAAAAAATGCTCATGCTTTTGGCAACCATTCTGCCAGCATTTCTTGTCTTTACCAATGTCAAAGCAAGCGATGCGATTGACATTGTTTTTGATAATGCCTATGCACCATTTGAATTTAAAGACTCAGATCAGACCTACAAAGGCTTAGATGTTGACATTATCAATGAAGTAGCCAAACGTTCTGGCTGGACAATGAACCAAAGTTTCCCTGGTTTTGATGCCGCGGTCAATGCTGTCCAGTCTGGTTCAGCAGACGCCCTGATGGCGGGTACGACCATCACAGAAGCACGTAAAAAGGTTTTCAGTTTCTCAGATCCTTATTTTGATACAAAAATCATTATTGCAACAACTAAGTCAAACAAGATTACTTCGTATCTTCAAACATTCTTTTAGCTGTAAAAAATGGAAGCGACATCGCTTCATACGAGGACTTGAAAGGCAAGACTGTCGGTGCTAAAAACGGTACTGCTTCTTACACTTTCTTAGAAAGCAACAAGGCCAAATACGGCTACAATCTCAAAGCCTTTGATGAAGCTTCTACTATGTATGACAGCTTAAACTCAGGTTCGATTGATGCCCTTATGGACGACGAAGCCGTCCTCCTCTACGCTATCCAGCAAGGTCGTGACTTTGCAACACCAATTCCTGGTGAAAAATCCGGAGAGTACGGTTTTGCAGTGAAAAAAGGCAACAATCCTGAGCTGATTGAAATGTTTAACAATGGCTTAGCTGCTCTGGTTGAATCTGGAGAGTACGATGCCATCATGAATAAATACTTCAATTCTGAAGAAGAAAATACAGAACAAACAAGTACCGTCGATGAAACAACCATCTGGGGCCTACTTCAAAACAACTACGGTCAGCTGCTTTCAGGTCTTGGAATCACTGTCGGACTTGCGCTACTTTCCTTTGCCATTGCCATCGTCATCGGGATTATCTTTGGTATGTTTGCAGTTAGCCCAATCAAGACACTCCGCGTTACAGCTTCTGTCTTCGTAGATGTGGTTCGCGGTATCCCATTGATGATTGTTGCTGCCTTCATCTTCTGGGGTATTCCGAACCTCATTGAGTCTATCACAGGACAACAATCTCCTATCAATGACTTTGTGGCAGGTACTATCGCCCTCTCTCTCAATTCAGGTGCCTACATTGCTGAGATTGTCCGCGGTGGTATCCAAGCCGTTCCAGCTGGACAAATGGAAGCCTCTCGTAGTTTGGGAATTTCTTATGGCACAACCATGCGCAAGATTATCCTACCTCAGGCTGGTAAGATTATGCTTCCAAACTTTATCAACCAATTTGTTATCACTTTGAAAGATACGACCATCATCTCAGCAATCGGTTTGGTCGAGCTCTTCCAAGCAGGTAAGATTATCATCGCCCGCAACTACCAATCCTTCCGGATGTACGCTATTCTTGCGATTATCTACTTGGTAGTGATTACCCTCTTGACACGCTTGGCTCGTAAACTTGAAAACGGAGGAAAATAATGACTCAATTAAAAATCAATGTCCACGACCTGCACAAGTCCTACGGTGACAATGAAGTTTTAAAAGGTATTACTACCAAATTCTATGAAGGAGATGTTGTTTGTATCATCGGTCCTTCAGGTTCTGGTAAATCAACCTTCCTGCGAACCATGAACCTATTAGAATCCATCACTAGCGGATCTGTTATCGTAGATGGTTATGATTTAACAGACCCTAAAACAGATGTGGATGCCTTTCGTGCAAATGTCGGCATGGTCTTCCAACACTTCAATCTTTTTCCTCATATGACTGTCATCGACAACATCACCTTTGCTCCTACTGAGCACAAACTCATGGACAAAGCAGAAGCTGAAAAAGTCGCTATGGAATTGTTGGAAAAGGTCGGACTTGCAGATAAGCGAGATGCTATGCCAGACAGTCTTTCAGGTGGGCAAAAACAACGTGTCGCTATCGCACGCGCCCTTGCTATGAATCCTGACATCATGCTCTTTGACGAACCCACTTCTGCCCTTGACCCAGAAATGGTCGGCGATGTACTGAACGTTATGAAGGATTTGGCAGAACAAGGGATGACCATGTTAATCGTAACCCACGAAATGGGCTTTGCCCGCAAGGTTGCCAACCGCGTTATCTTTACAGACGGCGGTGAATTCCTTGAAGACGGCACACCCGAGCAAATCTTCGACAACCCACAACACCCACGTTTGAAGGACTTCCTAGATAAAGTTTTGAACGTGTAAAAACTCTAGGGAGGGGAACAAAACGAGCCCTTGAAGATAAAAAACGAGCATTTCCGCAGTTGGAGATGCTCGTTTTTGTTTATCGGGCTCTATGTATCGATTCTAACTATTTCTGTGAGTGCTTTATCTCGATAGATTAAGTCGTCGCGAACGGTAAAGCCTAGGCTCTCCCAAAAGCCATTTCCGATTTCATTTCTATCGAAAACGACCAAGGCTACCTTGTTGATACCTATCCTCTGTAAAGCAGTCATCGCTGTGTCAACAAGACTTTTGGCGATGCCTTGTTTTCTGTATTGCGGATTGACAGCTGTATGATAGATATAGCCTCTTCTACCATCGCTTCCAGTCATAATTACTCCTACAATACTCTCTTCTACTTCCGCAACAAAACAGGTATCAGGATTGCGTTGAAGAAATTTTTCAATCCCCTCTTTTGAGTCGTCGAGATTATTTAATCCCATACCGACACAAGACATCCATAGCTCATATATTTTTTCATAATCATCAAGTTGCATCAAGCGAATCTTCATAGCTGACCTCCATACAATCAAGCTTTCTTAGTAGGTGCCTACTAAGAGTATTTTATTTATCATCTTTCCTGTTTGCACAAGACTTTTCGATAAGACCAGCCCTTTGCTGTCTTTTCTACTGCCTCAAAACCGCATTTCTCAAAGAGCTTGCGAGAACCTTTGTTCCAATCATAGATTTCCTCGACCAGTATTTCTGTAAACTCTAGCTCCCTAGCCCGCTCAATCATACGATTCAACACTTTAAAGCCAAGCCCTGCTTTCCAATAGCGTTTATCACCAATAGCGATGGCAAAATCATCGGTAAAGAGGGTTACATCTCCGATTGGGACAAATTCTCTACCTTCAAAAACTTCGATAAAATAACACTCTCCATTTGCAGCAAGAAATGCATACATCCGATCCAATAAGTCTTGCGTATAAAGTTCCTTATCGCCGTCAATCAGCCAGACTAGCTCTAGGTCTTGGTGCCAAGCAAAAGCAAAATCATGAACACCATCGTAACGCCTCAGACAAAGATTGTCATCAATTTCTAGTAGGTCTTCTTGTTGAATACCCTGTATTGCCATCAGCCTACTCCCTAACTCTTTTTATCTATTTTACCATAAATACACATATATTTTAATATTTTAATGCTGTCTACATACGATTGAAGAAGAAATAAATAGGTATTCCTTTCCAAATTATTTTTTCAGCCTCTTTACCAATCAGATATTAGCCTATATTATCATAACTTTCCTATTTTTTAAAAGTTTAACAATATTCTCTGTCTTCCAGCCATAAAGAAATTGACAGGCAGGGCTAGGTATGGTATACTGAGTAAAAATAGCATTGCGAGGTAAGGAGAAATGGACAGTAACAAGTAAACACAATCTAAGTCCTATACTTATTTAGTAGTTTTCTTGTGTCCATTTTTTGCGCCTTCTATTCTCTGAATAGGGTCTTTTTGAGCAGGCATAGCACACTACTAAGTAGGTAGTGTGTTTTTTCTTTCAAAGGAGACTTTATGCTACACATCAAAGACCTTACCATTACCCATCAAACCGATCTGCGCCCACTGGTTTCCGACCTAACTCTAAACATCAACCCTGGCGACAAGGTTGCCATCATCGGGGAAGAAGGAACTGGAAAATCCAGCCTCTTAAAAGCCTTGATTGATTCACACTCAGTAGCCAACTACCTGATAATAACTGGCCAAATCCAGAAGCACTATTCTTCCCACGTTTATATCCCCCAATCACTGCCTAGAGAAATAGCAGAGCTGACCCTTAACGACTACTTCTTTGGAGATATAGAGCCTAATCTGAATTATGGCCTACTCTACCTCTACGCTGACCAACTTCAATTCGATAGCGACCGTTTTACCAGTCCGCAAACCATTGCTAGCCTATCCGGTGGAGAAAAATTAAAAATCCAACT
>CAMBAD010000014.1 GCA_945864085.1 uncultured Streptococcus sp. | reverse complement strand
ATAGTCTACCAAATGGGACGGAGCGTGAACAGATACCTGGTTATAGGGCGGTTACGAATATTTCAAAAACAGCAAAGCTTATTTCACAACCAAAGCCAGCCTAGCCTGCAAGATTTGCAAGAGGCTTGCCCCCTGCTCTCCAATCAATGATGTCTGGATACGAGGTCAGGTAGAAAAGTATGGTACAATAGAGGTGTATAGTCCTTCAGATTGTCTTTTATAGTCATTTGAATTATCTTTGATACATCGTCACTTTCGACTTGCCGTACTCTAGTACAGCCTGCGCCTCAGTTCCTTGTCTGAAAGCTAATTCATTCGACTATAGAACCTGTATTCACAAGTAAAGTGCTTGATATAAGAGATTGTCTTTTGCTAATCAAGGCAGTTTTTTGAGGGAATACTGACTGTATTTTGAAAAAACGAACGATAAGCAGCTGAGAAATTAGTCTTAGCTGGACGTGCTGAACTGTGAATACAGATTCTAAATATGGGATAATGAGGTGAACTCTGGAAGCCAGCCTATATTTTTGGCTCGTTTTCCAGTGATTGTTACCATAAACTGAAAAAACTGTACAGAGAAAGGAGTACCGATGGCTAGTAAAAAAATGTTACACGCCTGTCTGCGTGTTGAAAATTTAGAGGCTTCGCAAGCGTTTTATGAGAAGGGATTTGGCTTCAAGGAAACCCGTCGCAAGGATTATCCAGACCACAAATTTACGCTTGTCTATTTGGCGCTGGAAGGCGATGATTTTGAAATTGAGTTGACCTACAACTACGATCATGGTCCCTATATCGTGGGTGATGGATTCTCACATCTGGCCCTGTCCTCTGATGACCTTGAAGGAGATAATGCCAAGCATAAAAGCTTGGGGTATCCGACAACAGATATTAAGGGTCTACCAGGCAGTCCAGGTCGTTACTATTTTGTGACAGATCCAGATGGCTACCGCGTTGAAGTGATTCGTGCCGACTAGGAAAGGTCCTCAGAATTATCTTTTCATCAGGAGAATGCCTTTAAAAGTGTATTTCCACCCTTACTGAATCATCTGTAAAGAATAAAAGGCTTCAAATCTTGCTGCTAGTAGTCAAGGTTTGAAGCCTTATTGCATGTTTGTATGTGGAAAAGATGGTCTTCAAAAGTCCTGCTCGGATTCGTGCGGAGCTTTATAGGCCATTGGCAGATAGCGATTTTCCATCGGTGCCTATTTAAAACAAAAGTAGCAAAGTTTGGCCCTTCCATACTAAGGCTCGTTTTTCAGCTCCTCATCGATTGTGTTTTTCAAAATACAGTCAGTATGTTGACAAAAGAATCTCTTACATAAACATATTTTATTTGTGAATACAGGATCTAAATTTCATTGAACAGTTAGGTTATGTTTTGACAGTTTCCTAAGAATATTATAGTATAGATAGTATAGGAGTGATAGAAATGAAGAGTATACAGTTGAACCGTGTATTGATAGGTATAAATGCCTTTCTGGCAGTGCTAGTCGTTTTGTTTGGCCTGATTCTCTGGTCTGTTTGGCACCAAAGGCAGGTCAGCGATTTTGTTCAGGATAAGCAGAGCAAGTTGGTCACAAAGGGCAGAACCAAGGCCCGAGTAGGGAATATTGATACGACCTATGTGGTGGCAGCCATTCCGACAGATGAGACAGGCAAGCCCGTGCGAGTTGTCGAGGAAAAAATCTTGAAACAAATTGGTCAGAGAATAGGTAAGAAGAAACCAGCTGGTGAAATCCAACATCTATTTTTCATTTCGAGTGAAGAAAGTTCAACCAATTTTAAAGATGCTCATTCCTGTCTGATACAGATTGAAGAATATGATGTCGAACAGCTGGGAATCAAAAAGACAGGTAAGAAGGTGGTTGATCGAGTTCTTTTAACTCAAGACAATGAACTGTTAACTCTTAGTGATTTGGTTCACGATCTGTCTAAGGCTCATCAGATTTTTTCTCAAGCTTTGGCTGACAGTTTAGACAGTCAAGGGGTACCAGCTGAGCAGCATAAGAGTATCCTTCAAGCATTCTGGGCCGCTAACCTAGATCAATTTGCCCTCTCGTATAGTAATAGCCAGCTAACCTTGGAAATTCCAGAAGCTGATTTTCAGATAAGTAGTGTGACAATATCCATCGCAAGTCTTTATTCAGTCCTAAACGGAGCCTACCTGACAGATAAGGACAAGGCTGGTTTGGAGGCCCATCTGGCCCAGTTGAAACAGACACCTCAGATTCAGCAACTGCTTGCCCTAACCTTTGATGATGGTCCCGATGCTCAAACGACTCCCAAGGTTTTAGATATACTGAAGAAACACAATGCTAAGGCCACCTTTTTCCTTATTGGGAAGTTGATTGCAGGCAAGGAGGGCATTCTCAAGCGCATGCAGGCTGAAGGCCATCAAATCGCCAATCATACGTGGAATCATCCTAATTTAACAAAACTCAGTCCAGCAGAAGTCCAAGCGGAAATTAAAGAAACCCAGTCAGAGATTGCTAGGGTCACTGGGCAAGAGCCCTCGTTTTTCCGTCCACCTTACGGAGCAGTCAATGCCTCTGTTACAGAGGCCGCAGGTCTTCCATCCATAGCTTGGTCAGTCGATTCCAAGGATTGGCAGAGCCGCCATCCCCAAGCCATTCTTGATGAAATTAAATCGCAGGCCCATCCAGGAGCCATTGTTCTCTTGCATGACATTCATCCGTCGACAGTTGAGGCTTTAGATGGTGTTTTGCAGCACTTGACAGAGCAGGGCTACCAGCTAGTCACCATAACTGATTTGCTGGGTTCCCACTTGGATCCTCGGCGGATTTACTACAGTCAAGATCAGTCAAGCCAGCCATAACAGAGAGGAATCCGTTTCGATTTCCCTCTGCCGTTTACTGGCGCATTCAAAAGGCCCTAGACTGGCTTCTGGAAGGCAGTGCAGGGCCTTTTGTATTCTAATGAAAATCCTATTTAGGAGGTGCGATAGAGTTCTTGGTGTTTAAGAATGACTTCCTGAACAGGGGCGTATTTTTTCAGTTGTTTGAGTTCGCTTGGGTTGGAGACCAGAGTGATTACCAGTCCCTCCCTGCCCATCCTGCCAGTCCGTCCAGCCCGATGGGTGTAGGCTTCCTGGTCGAAAGGAACTTCAAAATTGAGGACGCACTCAAGTTGGTCAATATCAATCCCCCTAGCTACCAGGTCAGTGGCAAGAAGCAGACAAATTTCGTGTTGCTTAAACCGCTCGATGATAAGCTTACGGAACTTGACATTGACATCGGAAGCCAGTGACACCACATTTGCCCCCGCATACAGCAACTTATCCTCGCTGGCACCGAGGTCAGACAGGCTATTGAAGAAGACCAAGGCACGGAAATCTGGAATATTGGCAAACTTTCTCAACAGTTCCAAACGGTCCCGCTTGTCCACCATCATGTAACAATGCTGAATCGTATCAAGTTTTTGCTGGGATAGGTCAAGGGTCAAAATAGTCTCGTCAATCTTCTGCCGATCAAACTTAGCGGTGGCACTCAGATAGATGAGCTGGTGCTCCCGTGGTACGTAGTGAATGATTTTTTCGACAAAATGATACTGCGAATCACTGAAAAGCTGGTCAAACTCATCCAGAATGATGGTGTTGACATTCATCATTTTAATTTTTTTCAGCTTGATGAGTTCAAAAATCCGACCTGGTGTACCAATAAGAATCTCAGGTCCCTTTTTTAAGCGCTCAATTTGGCGTTTCTGACTGGAGCCAGATAAAAAGAGCTGGGCATTCAGCCCAAGAAGATCGGACCAGGTCTTGCAAACCTCAAAAATTTGTCCAGCAAGCTCCGTATTTGGGGCCAAAATAAGCAACTGCTGAGCCTTTTTAGGAGTCAGCTTCAAGAGACTAGGCCAGAGATAGGCAAGGGTCTTACCAGTCCCTGTAGGACTGATGGCCAGCAGACTCTGACCGCTAGAAATCGGCTGAAAAGCCTGAAGCTGTATAGGAGTAAAGTCCTCAAAGCCTAACTGAGTTAGAAGACTGATCCAGTCTTTGGGAAAGTTAGTTTTCATAAGTATCCGCCTTAAAAGTAATGCCTGCGTCTTGGCGCATGGTGTAAAGAGTATGATGGACAGCCTCGGCAACATCTAACCACTGCTCAGCCCTTGCTCGATCCTGCTCAGCGATGACACGGGCAAAGTTGACAGCCTCCTCCAGCATGGGCTGACTCTCGTAAGAAAGAGAGAGGGCCTGACTGCTTCCGTCATGGCTGGTAAAAATAGCAGAGCGGACCTGCTGACAAGCGTTGAGAGTCAGGGTTCCTTGGCTAGTATAGATTTCACTAGGCAGGGAACTGGTCACATTTTTTCCCGCCTGAATCGTAACGATAAAATCATCATAAATCAGCTGACCACTGCCATTCAAATCCACACTGGAAGGCAATTTCTGGGCGGTGTAGCGAGCGGTTTTTGGCAGACCAAGCAGACCGATAGCAGCGTACACAGCATAGACACCCAAATCCATCAACGCACCACCAGAAAATTCAGCCGAAAAGATATTCGGCTCCTTTCCAGCCAGCAAATCGGGCATTTTAGAAGAATATTTGGCATAGCCAAAATAGGCACCCAACACCGTCTTATCTGCTAAAAATTGACGGATAACCTCAAAACCAGCCTCCTGGAAATTACGAGCCGCCTCAAACAGAAAGACCCCCTTTTCCTTAGCCAAGCTGCGGAGCTGCTGCAATTCACGCGGTGTGGAAACCATCGGCTTTTCAAGGATAGCATGCTTACCAGCAGCCAGGATAGCCTTGGCCTGCTCAAAATGCAGGGCGTTGGGACTAGCAATATAGACCAGATCAATCGGCGCAGCCAGAAAAGCCTGCCAGTCAGTGTATAAAATGACATCCTTGTAGGGCGCAGCGAAAGCCTCAGCAGTCTCTAAACGACGAGAGAAAACAGCCTCTAATTGGTAGCGCTTGCTAGCATGGGCTGCACGGACAAATTGATGAGTGATGGCAGAAGTACCAATAATACCAAGTTTTAGCATAAATTCTCATTTCTTTTGTGTTATTCTTTTCATTATACCATGTTTCATGGTAAAATAGTATTGAAAACAGAAGGAGATGATGATGACTCAGAAACCCATTATTATTGGTGTAACCGGCGGATCTGGAGGAGGCAAGACAAGTGTCTCACGCGCCATTCTGGATAATTTCCCAGACGCGCGTATTTCAATGATTGAACACGATTCTTATTACAAGAATCAGTCACACCTCACCTTTGACGAACGGATATTGACCAACTATGATCATCCACTGGCCTTTGATACCGATTTGATGATTTATCATCTAGGTGAATTACTTGCAGGGCGCTCGGTGGAGATTCCGATATATGATTACACTCAGCACACACGTTCTGACAAGACCTACCGTCAGGAACCACAGGATGTTTTCATCGTAGAAGGGATTTTAGTATTAGAGGACAAGCGCCTTCGTGATTTGATGGACATCAAGATATTTGTGGACACTGATGACGACATTCGCATTATTCGCCGTATCAAACGCGACATGGAAGAGCGTGGACGTAGCTTAGACAGTATCATTGAGCAGTACACCTCGGTGGTGAAACCCATGTATCACCAATTTATCGAGCCGACAAAGCGCTATGCGGATGTCGTGATACCAGAAGGCGTTTCTAATGTTGTCGCTATCGATTTGATCAATACCAAGGTGGAGAGTATTTTAAGAGAGCGTGGTTAAGATGCCGAAGCAAAGAATTTTACCTCACATTATTTTAGGAATTATGAGAGCCAGAAAGGGGATGGTGACTGGCAAGCAAATCACAGATTTTGTTCAGCAGGATTTGGGTGAATTTTGGCAGGTGGCGCACAGTCAGGTCTATCCAGAATTAAAGCGGATGACCGCTGAAGGCTTGATTACCTGTCATGCTGTTCCTGGAAATGACAAGGAAAAGCAGTATGCCCTGACAGAAGAGGGGCGCGTGAATTTAGACCAATGGCTGTCTGTTCCTAGTTATGAAACTCCTCAGCAAAAAGATATTTTTTCTATCAAGATGTTCTTTATCCAAGACAAGGCTGATCCTCGGGTCAGGACGTTATTGGAGGAGCAGATTGACAAGGTTGAAAAACACCTGCGGCACTTAGAGGGCCGAATGGCAGAGCTTTTCCCAGACAAGGAAAGCAAGGACAGCCAGTATGGTCACTATATCATCCTGAGCCGAGCAGTTGAGCGCAATCGTACGCAGCTAGACTGGCTACGGGAGATGTTGCAGGGGCTATAGGCGATTCGGGTTTCCGAGTCGTTTTCCTTATTTTGTGACTTCTTTGCTTGGCTGGACCGTATCGGTCACGCAACCACTCTATTTTTAACAGAAGGGAGAATCTATGTCACTCAAACAAGTGGTCAGTCTGACCTTGCTGATCTGGAACCTGATTGTCTTTATCACCTATGGTTTGGACAAGGGCAAGGCCAGAAAAGAGGCTTACCGAATCCCTGAGAAGACCCTCTTGCTCATGTCTTATCTGGGTGGTGGTCTGGGGGCCTGGGCTGGCGGAACCCGTTTTCGTCATAAGACGAAAAAGTGGTATTTTTCAGTCGCTTGGGCGGTTGGTGTTGCCATTGATGTGGCCATCATTTACTGGATTTGGAAGTAGGCGCAAGCCTTTTTCTTTTTGGCTTCTGCTTGCGTATACCGCAACCAAGCTTCCTTTTCTTAGCCTCTTTATCGGAACATGTCAGGAAAATCCGAATTTTTTGAAAAGTTCCCTCATATTTCTTGACAATATGCTTTTTTTTGGAGGGGGGCATACTAATGAGCGTGTCTGTTAAGGCACCAAACAAAAACGATTTCCCACGGAGGTTATTTGATGAAACAAAAAGAAGCTATCAGCCGAGCAAGGCTGCATAAATTAGCGAGGTTAGGAATTGGCTTGGCAGCTGTCACCGTTTTGGGCGGCTTGGCCATGACGACTTCTCCCTTACTGGGCAGTGTACAGGTAGAGGCGCAGGAGGTGACTGACCAGACCAGCACCGAGCAAACTCCACCAGTCAGCCAAGAAGCAAAGACAGCGACGTTTGTGACGAATTATCATGAAGAAAATGGTCCCCGTCCTTTTACCGAAGTGGTAACCCTCTACCCAGGGGGCAGTTATACCTTTGGTTTCATTGGAGAACTTCATATCCCGAGAGAGGGACCGCCACTGTCTTATCATTATGATGAAATTGTAGATGGAGCGACCTATTCCCTAGATCTCAGCAGGAATCCTAACCCAACCATTACTGAGTACTCAAAGACAGTAACCTTTACTCTCACGGTTGCTGGAGAAACGACTCCCTTGTCCTATCAAGTGATCCTTTTGCCAGGCTACGCCCATAATGCCATGGTAAATTAGGACATGTTCACCCTCCTTGATGGGCAAAAAGTCATCTATAACTTTGATGAAATCGAAGATGGTGGTGTCTACAACCTAAATGTTGTTCGTAAAGAGGAAAATTCTAGCCCACAGGAAGACCAGTCGGTTCGTTTTGAAGTCGAAACAATAGCAATAGTGGGAGATAAAGGTGGAATTGGAGAGCTCCCAATCGAACACAAGACCTTTACCTTAAAATTAGGAGAGAGTATCACCCTTACTCCGCCAACTTACGAAGCTTTTGAACACGAAGCAGAGTTCTATGCAAGGGTTAGCACGAATCGGCCTGAATACATTCCTGAAACCATTACTAATGATGGAAAAACAGCAATCAAGGGTCGTTATATCATTTCTTACCACCAGAAAGATATGGTTGCTCCAGTATCACCGACAGGCTATAAAGGGAGGACCTTACCTGCGGTTGATAAAACTAGCTATTTAAAGGTAGCACATGTTATCAATAGGGCGGAAGTTAAAGAACAAATTGAATATTCAGTGCCTGCCAATGGTGCAGTTGCTCCTCTCTTGTTGGTCAATCCCAATTATGGTCAGCTCTTAAGTTATGAAGTCAGTGATTGGTACGGGACGAACCAGAATGAAAGGTATCTTGCATTACATTATCATTACTCTGAGGATCAGCTGCCAGGTGGGTCTATTGACCGAATCCCAGTTGAAATAGGTGTCTGGAATGACAAGATTACACCAGCAGCTGATGCTAACAATACAGACACACCGCCTACTCCAACTAATCCGACAGAACCAACCAAGCCTGTTGAAGAACCTAAACAACCAGAAACACCGCCTGTTTCAGAGGATAAGCAGGTTGAAGATTTGACCAGCGGTGATGGTGCGGTTGCTGTAAGGGTATTTGGCTCAGATGTGGCGGCGGTTGATAGGATTGCTGTTAGCAAGGAGACAAATCCTGCGGTTCTTGCGGCCCTTCCGGCAGGCTATCCTGCCCAAGACGCTGACTTGTACGACATCAAGACCCTTGATTCGACCGGTCAGTTTGTCCAGATAGGGGCGGAGGCTCAGGTGACCCTTCCTGTTGCGGCAGGCCGAGTGGTGGAGAAGGTTATCTACTTCCTGCCATCTACAGGAGCAGTGGAGGAATTGCCATTTGAATGGAATAAGGCGACTAATACGGTCTCCTTCATGGTCAGTCACTTCTCCCACTATGGTCTTATCTATCAGCCTGTGAGCGATCCTAGCCCTCTCTCTCCAACAGGTCAGGTCACTACGAAGCCACAGACTGGACCAGCTAGCCCGCAGGCAGCGGCTACTGGAAACCCGCAGAATCAGACGGTTACCCCTACGCCTCAGCAAGCTGGCAGTCAGACCCTACCAAAGACAGGTGAGACAGGCTCCTTGATGACTATAGCAGGTCTCGGTCTGGCAGGCTTAGCAGGCATGGCCCTTGTCCGTCGCCCTCGTAGACAGAAGAGATAGTCGGCAGTCCTTCCTATAGGGACGGAAACTGTGTGAATGAGGCTGGCCCTGCGCCAGCCTTTTTGTCATTCTTTGCAGATGTTTTTAATTTTATCCATAGGCTCCGAATCTATGCTATAATAATCCTATGACACATCAAGAAAAAATCTCACAGTATCAGTTACTCTTGGCCCAGCTGGAGGCTCTCCTAGAAGGGGAGACCAATGCCCTAGCCAATTTGTCCAATGCTTCAGCCCTGCTCAATCAAGCCCTACCTAATTCGGTCTTTACAGGTTTTTATTTGTATGACGGTCAGGAATTGATTTTGGGGCCTTTTCAGGGTGGCGTTTCCTGCGTTCACATTGCTTTAGGAAAGGGTGTCTGCGGGGAGGCGGCTGAAAAACGCCAGACCATTCTCGTAGACGATGTTCGTCTGTATGCCAACTACATTTCCTGCGATGCGACAGCCCTGTCGGAAATCGTGGTGCCTATGGTGAAAAATGCCCAGTTACTGGGCGTTTTGGACTTGGATTCTCGGTTGGTAGCTGATTATGACGCCATTGACCAAGAATACCTAGAACAGTTTGTCGCGCTTTTGGTGGAGCGGACGGACTGGAATTTTGCTATGTTTGGAGAGAAGCGCTAATGTACCAAGCCTTATATCGGAAATACAGAAGTCAGACCTTTGGGGAAATGGTGGGGCAGGAGGTGGTTGCGACGACGCTCAAGCAAGCCATCGAGCAGGGGAAAATCAGCCATGCCTATCTTTTTTCTGGGCCTCGGGGGACGGGGAAGACTTCGGCGGCTAAGATCTTTGCTAAGGCTATGAACTGCCCTAATCAGGTGGGCGGTGAGCCGTGTAATGACTGCTATATTTGTCAGGCTATCACGGAGGGGAGTCTGGAGGATGTGATTGAGATTGATGCGGCCTCTAATAATGGTGTCGATGAAATCCGTGATATTCGGGATAAGTCAACCTATGCGCCTAGTCTGGCGACCCACAAGGTCTATATTATCGACGAGGTCCACATGCTGTCTACAGGTGCCTTCAACGCTCTTTTGAAGACCTTGGAGGAACCGACTGAGAATGTTGTATTCATTCTGGCAACGACAGAACTGCATAAGATTCCTGCTACGATCTTGTCTCGTGTCCAGCGTTTTGAATTTAAATCCATCAAGGTGACGGACATTCAAGCCCATCTGGCGGCGATTTTAGCCAAGGAAGGGATTGTTTTTGATGAGCAGGCTCTGGCAATCATTGCTCGTCGGGCAGAAGGTGGGATGCGGGACGCTCTTTCCATCTTAGATCAGGCGCTCAGCCTTAGCCAAAGTCAGGAAGTTACGCTGGCTATTGCTGAGGAAATCACAGGTTCTATCAGCCTGCATGCCTTGGATGACTATGTGGCGAGTGTCCGTCAGGGGGACAGCTTGACTGCACTTGCTCATCTGCAAACTCTCTTTGATCAGGGCAAGAGCATGAGCCGCTTTGCGACGGATTTGCTGCATTATCTACGGGATTTGCTCATTGTGCAGACAGGTGGGGAAGATACCCATCTGACAGCAGGTTTTTCGGCGAATCTCGCCCTGGCTCAGGCGCAGATTTTTACCATGATTGAGAGGGTAACTACAGGCCTATCGGACATCAAGTCTAGCCCCCAGCCCAAGATTTATGCAGAGATGATGACCATTCGTCTGGCAGAAGAGGCTTCTGTTTCGGGGACAATGGCAGAGCTGCCAGCAGATTTGGCCCAACAGTTAGCCAGTCTGGAGCAGCAGGTGGCAGACCTACAGAAACAGTTGGCCAACCTATCCAAGCAAGGCGTCACTGTTCAGCCAGTATCTCGTAAACCACAGGCGCCTAAGAAATACCGCCTAGATACCAGTAAAATTCATACCGTTTTACAAGAAGCTATGGAAAATCCAGCCCAGGCGCGTGAGAATCTGACCCGTCTGCAAAATGCCTGGGGAGAAATCATCGAGAGTTTGTCTGGCCCAGACCAAGCCTTGCTGGTCGGCTCCCAGCCAGTCGCTGCCAATGAAAACCATGCTATTCTCGCCTTTACTTCCCCACTCAATGCCGAGCAGACCATGAAACGGGATAACCTCAATGCCATGTTTGG
Organism: uncultured Streptococcus sp.; assembly: GCA_945864085.1. Classification (GTDB taxonomy): domain Bacteria; phylum Bacillota; class Bacilli; order Lactobacillales; family Streptococcaceae; genus Streptococcus. The sequence continues at coordinate 25,605 of CAMBAD010000014.1, read as the reverse complement.
CAACATCCTCAGCAAGGCAGCAGGCTTCTCACCGCAGATTTTAGCCATTGCCCAAGAAGACTGGCTCAGTATCCGAGCAGAATTTTCTGCTAAGGCCAAGGGCCAAAAAGCCCCAGAAACAGGGACCAAGGAGGCCAGCCCAGTTCCAGAAAACTTTGCCTTTTTGGCAGGAGATGTAGAGATCATAAACGACTAAATCTGATTTTTTGCAGAATCGGTCTTAAGACCGATGGCAGGCCAAGCTGTTTGGGGTATACTATAGTCAATCCTAAATATTTTTCATAATCTCCTTAAAACACCAGCAGGTTTCCTGTTGGTGTTTTTGTTGCAGACGAGGAAAAGTAGATGCTTTTTAGTTACTGAGCCCAAAAGGTCTGTTCTTGCCATTGGGTATCAGGCTAGAAGGGAATTTTGAATGAAAGCAAAGTAAAAATCAGCCAGTCGACTGATTTTTTGCTATAATATGTTCTATGAAACGATCACATTTTCTCTTGTTGGCAGTGACCACGATTTTAGCAACTTATTTTATGAATGTCTCGATTTTAGCGAGGGATTTTCTGATGGCAGGCCTCTATGCCTTCATCGTTTTTCGTAATCTTCATTTTGCCTACAGGGTGACCAAGTTCATTCGACTTTTTAATGGTCAGTCCAAGAAGTAAGGCTGATTTCGCCGCTTGAGATCATTTTAGCCTTGCCATTGTCTAGTTGGATGACTAGATTGCCCGTATCGGTAACAGCGATGGCTGTTCCTCTAAATTCTACCTGATTTTCTACAAAGCTCACTTGTTGGCCAACGACAAGTGATTTTTCTTTGTAGAGGTGAATCAATTCTTTGTCGTCTGTGTCAAAGAAGGCTTGCCAGATGGCTGTAATTAGCTGATTGCGCGTAAGGGACGGCTGGTCTTCAAAGAGATTTCCTGCGGCTGGTTTGAGTTCTGGGGGGAAATCATCAATGTGGACATTGATTCCGATACCGATAATCACATCGGTGACGGTCTGGGTTTCCATGGAGGAGATGGCTTCTGTCAGGATACCGGCTACTTTCTTGGTGCCTAGATAGATGTCATTGACCCATTTGATTTGGACATCTAGGTCGGTCAGTTGCTGGATAGCTTTGACGACGGCTGCGGCAGCCAATATGGTATAGGGTTTGAACTCCAGAAAGGGGACATTAGGCGATAGGCGGAGCGACATATAGATACCGCCAGATTTGGAGGCGTAAAATGGTCTGCCAAATCGGCCTTTGGCCCTATTTTGATGGGGGGCCAGGTAGAGGGCAGGACTGGTGTGGCCCAGCTCAATTCCTTGCTTGGCATCTAGCTGGGTAGAATCGCTATCTGCTTTGAGGTGAACGGGAAGTTGGATGTCCTGAGCAATCAATTCGGGCAAGAGCAAGTCACCTTCCACTAACTTGTAACCACGGTTGCGGGCCGCTTCGATGGTTAGGCCCTGCATTTCCAGCTGACGAATGGCCTTCCATACGGAGGTGCGAGAAATGCCCAACTCCTGTGCCAGGTCTTCTCCGCTGATATAATCATCACGTTCTTCCAGAAGAAGATAAATTTTTTCATAGGTTTTCATACCTTCATTATAGCAAAAAAAGTGTTAAAAAGTGGTATAATGAACTGAGAAATAAGGAGGAATTATGACTACGATTGACTACATTGTGACCTTGACCCAAACGCCTTCACCGACAGGCTTCACCACAGGTATTATGGATTACATCAAAAATGAAGTAGAGGCCATGGGCTATGAGGCCATAAAAACACCCAAAGGAGGCATCCTGGTTTCCCTTAAGGGGAAAAATGACCGCCAACACCGAATTGTTACTGCTCACCTGGACACACTGGGTGCCATGGTTCGGGCAATAAAACCAGACGGCCGAATCAAAATGGATTTGGTGGGTGGATTTGGCTACCCTTCTATTGAGGGCGAAAACTGTCTTATTCACTGCGCTAAAAATGGCAAGATTTTCACAGGGACGATTCTCATGCATCAGACCTCTGTCCATGTCTACCGAGATGCCAGTACAGCCGAGCGCAACCAGACCAATATGGAAATCCGACTGGATGAGAAGGTGAGAACAGCAGAAGAAACACGCGCCTTGGGGATTGAAGTTGGTGATTTTATCTCATTTGACCCTCGCACCATCATTACAGATACCGGTTTTATCAAGAGCCGCCACTTGGACGATAAGGTGTCAGCTGCTATCCTGATGCACTTGCTCAAGACCTACCAGCAGGAGGGGGCTGTCCTACCCTATACCACGCATTTTTACTTCTCAAACAATGAAGAAATTGGCTACGGAGCCAATTCTAGCCTACCTGAGCAGGTTGTAGAATATTTGGCCGTGGATATGGGAGCTATGGGAGACGACCAGCAGACAGATGAATACACGGTTTCTATCTGTGTCAAGGATGGCTCTGGCCCTTACCATTACGAACTTCGCCAACACTTGGTCGCTCTAGCAAACCAGCATGACATTCCCCATAAACTGGACATTTATCCCTACTATGGTTCGGATGCTTCTGCTGCTATGAGAGCTGGAGCAGATGTCAAACATGCTTTGTTGGGAGCAGGCATTGAATCCAGTCATTCGTATGAGCGAACCCATATCGACTCGGTTGTTGCCACGGAGAAGATGGTAGACGTCTATCTCAAGTCCGACATGATTGACTAGAAAGTGAGATACCATGAGAGAAGAACGCTTTTTGCTCCTTTTCAATGAATTGGAAAAGATTTTGAGGAAAGAGTGCCGCATCAAGGATGACCAGTATGAGGACATGGGCACTCTGTTAAGCAAGGCCAAGGAGGCTTCCCATCACAATCCTGTTCGCAGTCACTGGGATAACCTCTATGTTGCCCGACACCTGCGCAATCTCATGGTTCATGAGCGCCGTCAAAACCTCACTTCTGTTGCGGAACCCTCTGAACAATTGCTTGGTGTACTGGAAGAGGTCATCAGCCAGTATCAGGATCCTATGACTATCATCAGCTACCTTGCGGCTAAGCAAGTTCCAAGACCAACCTGCTTCATGGAAACAGACCCATTGACTCAGGCCCTGAGCCTTGTCCATCACAAGCGGTATTCCCAGTTTCCTATCTTTTCACCAACAGGCTATCTGGGCATGGTTTCTGAAAATGGGATTGCTCACTGGCTGGCCAAAACCCTAGAAGAAGGCGATACTATCTTAGACCTCCTGAAAGCTGTTCAGCTCAAGGATATTTTAGCTCTGGAGGAGGATCGCGATCAAGTGGTAAAAATCCATAAGGAAGCGAGTCTTTACCAGCTTGTATCCCTGTTTGAACGAGCCAATGTCACCACCGTTCTGGTCTGCAATCATCCCAACTGTAAACTCATTAGCCCACAAGACCTGACCGGTATCATCACCGGCTACGATCTAGCAGAAATTTATCGAGAGATTGAGTGAGGGGGAGAAGAGGATAGGGTTGGAAAAGTAGTTTAATGAAAAGGCTCTTTGAGTCTTTTTTTCTCTCAAAAGAAATAGTATAATAGTAAAAAAAGAAAACGAGGTGAGCCATGTCAACAACACGATTAGCTTGGGATGAGTATTTTGGGGCGCAGGCGCTTTTGATTGCCAATCGGGCGACCTGTAAACGGGCCAAGGTGGGAGCTGTCCTGGTCAAGGACAACAAGGTCATTGCGACGGGGTACAATGGGTCGGTTTCGGGGACAGAACATTGTCTGGATCAGGAATGTTTGATGATTGATGGCCACTGCGCCAGAACCCTGCATGCCGAGGTCAATGCCATCTTACAGGGGGCGGAACGGGGCATTCCCAAGGGCTTTACGGCCTATGTGACCCATTTTCCCTGCCTGAACTGCTCCAAGCAGTTGCTCCAGGTAGGCTGCAAGCGGGTGGTCTACATCACCCCCTACCGTATGGATGACTATGCCCAATACCTCTACAAGGAAAAGGAATGTGAGCTGGTCCATCTGCCCTTAGAGGTTGTCAAACAGGCCATTGCAGATGCGGAGTTTATTTAAAGAAGGACCTTATTGTCCTTTTTCTTATTCTAAAAATTGTAAGGATTTCCTCTTTTCTTACCAACTTGTGGTACAATAGAGGAGTTATTAAGTCCCGAAAAGGCGACTGAAGGAGTGATAGGTAGGCGGAAGTTTTGACCTGCAAGGCAGCCTGGCTTTGCCCTATGTCTTTGACAGCTTTCCAATCACTCCTTTCAGTCGGTGCTTTGTAACCTTGGTAACAATTTATTTTAAGGGGGACATTTTTATGTCAGAACGTAAACTTTTCACGTCTGAGTCGGTTTCGGAGGGACATCCGGATAAGATTGCGGACCAGATTTCCGATGCGATTTTGGATGCCATTTTGGCCCAGGATCCTGAGGCCCATGTGGCAGCTGAAACGGCTGTTTATACCGGAAGCGTCCATGTTTTTGGAGAGATTTCAACCACAGCCTATGTGGACATTAACCGTGTGGTGCGCGATACCATTGCGGAGATTGGCTACACCAAGGGCGAATACGGTTTTGCGGCAGAATCTGTCGGGGTTCATCCGTCATTGGTGGAGCAATCGCCAGATATTGCCCAAGGGGTCAATGAAGCCTTGGAGGCGCGTGAGGATGCCAGTCAAGATCCGCTGGATTTGATTGGTGCAGGTGACCAGGGACTCATGTTTGGTTTTGCGGTGGATGAAACGCCTGAACTCATGCCTTTGCCTATCTCGCTTTCCCATAAGCTGGTGAAAAAATTGGCTGATTTGCGCAAATCTGGCGCCATTTCCTACCTGCGTCCAGATGCTAAGTCACAGGTGACAGTTGAATACGATGAGCAAAACAAGCCTGTTCGGGTAGACACCATTGTCATTTCAACCCAGCATGATCCAGATGTGAGCAATGAGCAAATTCATCAAGATGTGATTGAAAAAGTCGTCAAGGCAGTCATTTCTGCTGAATATTTGGATGAAAAAACCAAGTATTTCATCAATCCGACCGGTCGCTTCGTCATCGGAGGCCCGCAAGGGGATTCGGGCTTGACAGGTCGTAAGATTATCGTCGATACCTATGGTGGCTATGCCCGTCATGGTGGCGGTGCCTTTTCTGGTAAGGATGCGACCAAGGTAGACCGCTCGGCCTCCTATGCTGCTCGTTATATCGCTAAAAATATCGTGGCAGCTGGTCTTGCCAGCAAGGCAGAAGTGCAGCTGGCCTACGCCATCGGTGTGGCCCATCCAGTATCCGTACGGGTGGATACCTTCGGCACCAATACGGTCTCTGAGAGCAAGATTGAAGCAGCTGTTCGTCAGATTTTTGACCTGCGGCCAGCAGGCATTATCCAAATGCTGGACCTTAAACGCCCGATTTACAAACAAACTGCGGCCTATGGCCACATGGGACGGACCGACATTGATCTGCCTTGGGAAAAATTGGACAAGGTAGAGGCGTTGAAGGCAGCTGTGCAATAGGGCAGAGGGAGTAGGAGTGATGAAGGCACTAATCGTATTTGCCCATCCAAGGAAGGAAAGCTTTACCTATTCTTTGGTAGCTAGGGTGCAAAATGCCCTGCGGAAAAATGGGGCCGATGTGGTTCTGCGAGACTTGTATGAATTAGGATTTGATCCTGTTCTGCGAGGGCCAGATACCATTCACATTGAAAATGGACACTTTGTGAGGGAAGCTGAGTATTTTCCAGCTGATGTGCAGGTGGAAATGGACTTGATTGCAGCCAGTGATCTTCTCGTTTATATTTTTCCAAGCTGGTGGAATGGCATGCCTGCGATTATGAAGGGCTATGTCGATCGGGTTTTCCAACATGGATTTGCCTATAGTTTTGAATCGGACGAGCCGAGGAAGTTGTTTGCCAGTAAGAAAGCACTCTTTTTCACTCCAACTGGCCAGCCACAGCCTGCGGACGGAAGTCTGACTCCCATTGATCAAGCCATGAAGCTGCTGACTTCTGACTGGCTCTTCAATAGCAATGACGCCCAAGTTTTGGACCATGTATTTTATGGTCGGGTGCCCTATTTGACACCAGAGGAACTGGAAGCCTATCTTCGGGATGCAGAAGAGCGAATTGACCTACTCTTTGCAGACTGAGGTCGGAGATAGTTGAAATAAGAATAGAGGGAACGGGATTGCCCCAGCTAGTATAGCTTTTGGTGCAGCCTGTTCCCTTCTTTTATCCATCCAATAACTAGCTTTTTCAAAGAATTTGTGTTAGAATGAAACGTATGCCTTTTTATACTCAATGAAAATCAGACTACCTTCAAAGGTTTGGGGAACCTTTGAAGGTTGGAAATAGAGCGAACGAAGTTCGCTTCTCCAAGAGCAGATAGCACCCTACTACTTTCGCATTTTCAGGTAGTAGGCTGTAAAGCTCCACAGGAGCTTTACACTCATCAAATCAAGTCAACAACGTCTGCTTTTGATTTTCGAAGAGTATTAGGCAAAGAGAGAAAGTGAATTGTAAGTATGAGAAAAATAGTCATAAATGGTGGTCGTAGCTTAAAGGGAGCTGTGACGGTCAGTGGTGCAAAAAATTCAGTTGTTGCGTTGATTCCAGCCATTATTTTGGCGGATGGAGTGGTGACGCTGGATGGCGTGCCTGCTATCTCCGATGTGGATAGTTTGATTGATATTATGGAAACTATGGGTGCGACTGTCAAGCGTGATGGTGAGACCTTGGAGGTTGATCCGCGTAGTGTGCAGGATATGCCTATGCCATTTGGTAAAATCAATAGTTTGCGCGCTTCCTACTATTTTTACGGTTCTCTTCTTGGTCGTTTTGGTCAGGCTGTGGTCGGTCTGCCAGGTGGCTGTGATTTGGGACCGCGCCCGATTGATTTGCATTTAAAAGCTTTTGCGGCAATGGGAGCAGAAACGACCTTTGAAGGGCAAAATATGCGTTTGTCCACTCAGGGCCAGCGTATCAAAGGTGCTCACATTTTTATGGATGTTGTCAGCGTGGGTGCAACGATTAATACCATTTTGGCCGCAGTCAAGGCTGAGGGGCGCACAGTGATTGAAAATGCGGCGCGTGAGCCTGAGATTATCGATGTTGCAACGCTTTTGAACAATATGGGTGCCCGTATCCGTGGGGCGGGAACAGATATTATTACCATTGAGGGGGTTGATAGCCTGAGCGGAACCCGCCACCAGGTCATTCCAGATCGTATAGAAGCTGGTACCTACATTGCCCTTGCGGCAGCTGTTGGTGAAGGGATTCGTATTGACAATGTTCTTTATGAGCATTTGGAGAGTTACATTGCCAAGCTAGAAGAAATGGGCGTTCGCATGACCATTTCAGAGGATAGCATTTTTGTTGAGAAGCAAGACAAGCTGAAGTCCGTTAGTATCAAAACCTCCCCTTATCCAGGTTTTGCGACGGATTTGCAGCAGCCCATTACTCCTCTCTTGTTGAGAACGGAAGGGCGTGGAACGATAACCGATACCATCTATGAGAAGCGTGTCGGTCATGTGCAGGAACTGGCGAACTTGGGTGCTAGCATTGCCACTCGAAGCAACCATATTGCCTTTGAGGGGCCAAATCAGTTGGTTGGTACATCTGTCAAAGCGACAGATTTGCGTGCTGGTGCTGCCATGGTTATCGCTGGCTTGATGGCAGAAGGCCGTACAGAAATCACCAATGTTGAGTTTATCCTGCGTGGTTATTCAAACATTATTGAAAAGTTAACAGAACTGGGTGCGGACATCCAGTTGATTGAAGAATAAGTGATTGGGGGCAGGGAGGCTAGGCTCTCTGCCCCCGTAGGTAGATTATGACGCTTTGGACACAGCTGGCCAGGTTTGCTCGTTTTGAAACGGACCGCCTGTATTTGAGACCGTTTTCCTATGAGGATGGGGATGATTTCTATGAGATTGTTTCAAATCCTGCCAATCTTCCTTTTATCTTTCCGAGTATGGTGGATAGGGAGTTGGCTCTGGCGACCATGGTGGAGAAGTTTATGCGTTCTCCCTTGGGCAACTGGGCTGTGCTGGACAAGGGGTCAGGGCAGGTAGTTGGTGCGCTTTGTTTGGAAAAAATAGATGACCGCCTGCTTGCTGCGGAGCTCAGCTATTTCCTAAAAAGAGACTGCTGGGGCCAGGGGTTCATGACGGAAGCGGTGCGCAATCTGGTCTTTCTGGCCTTTTATGAAATCGGGCTGAGGGAGCTGACCATCCTTACTCATCTGGAAAATGTAGCCAGTCAGGCGGTGGCTAAAAAGGCGGGTTTTGTGCAGGTTGAGCAGTATCGAGGCAGTGATCGCTATAGTCATAAGGTGAGGAACTATCTCAGGTTTAGCTTGAAAAAAGCAGATTTTAAATTAGAAATGTATGAGGAGAGTCAATGATTACCATTAAATCGCAACGTGAAATCGATGCTATGAGACGGGCAGGAGAGGTTTTAGCAGGCATTCATATCGGTCTGCGTGAACTGATCAGGCCGGGTGTCGATATGTGGGAAGTGGAAGAGTATGTCCGCAAGACCTGCAAGGAAAAGAATGTACTTCCCCTTCAAATCGGTGTGGATGGTGAGCTGATGGATTATCCGTATGCGACTTGTTGTGGGTTGAACGATGAGGTTGCCCATGCCTTTCCGCGTCATTACAAGCTTAAAGAGGGCGACTTGCTCAAGGTGGATATGGTACTTAGTGAGCCTTTGGACAAGTCAGTAGTGGATGTTGCCAAACTCAATTTCAATGATGTCAAGGCCATGAAGAAGATTACTCAGACCTATCGTGGCGGTGTGGCTGATTCTTGCTGGGCTTATGCGGTTGGTCAGGTTTCAGAGGAAGTTCAAAACTTGATGGATGTGACCAAGGAGTGTCTCTATCGTGGTATTGAGCAGGCTGTGGTTGGCAATCGTATCGGTGACATCGGTGCAGCCATTCAAGAATATGCAGAAGGGCTTGGCTATGGTGTTGTGCGTGACTTGGTTGGTCACGGTGTTGGTCCAACCTTCCATGAGGAGCCGATGGTCCCTCATTATGGCACAAGAGGGCGTGGTCTTCGTTTACGTGAGGGAATGGTGTTGACCATTGAGCCTATGATTAATACTGGTACATGGCAGATTGATACGGATATGAAAACTGGCTGGGCCCATAAAACGCTTGACGGTGGTCTATCTTGTCAATATGAACACCAATTTGTCATCACCAAGGATGGACCAGTCATCTTGACCAGTCAAGGCGAGGAGGGAAGCTATTAGTTCTCCTCGAGCAGTAATCCAGTGACAGAAGAAGGAGGGAAGAATGAAGAAGACCAGGCTTTGGGAAGGGTTGAGATCATTCTGTTCTACCTTCTTTTCTTTTTACCGTTCCGCGGAAATGGATTTGACTGGCGTTGCGGTTGCCTACTACTTGCTGATTTCGATTTTTCCGATTTTGTTGACCTTGGCCAATCTTTTGCCTTATTTTCCATTTGATATGGAGTTGATTTTGACCGTCTTGGCTGATTTTGTGCCTGAGCGTCTTTATCCCTCTGTCTCTGCTTTTGTGACTTCTGTGCTGACCCAGCCTTCTACTTCCTGGTTGGGGATTTCGATTGCAACAACGCTGTGGACCTTGTCACGCAGTATGACCATTTTACAGAAGGCTGTCAATAAGGCTTACGGAATCAATGAGCATCGGGATTTTATTATCGGGCACTTGATTGGTATTTTTCTGGGAATTGGGCTGCAAGTGATTATCCTCTTGAGTATCACCCTCTTGACCTTTGGTCAGGCTATTTTTGCCTATGTTGGTAAGTGGCTTTCTATTGAGAATGACTGGCTGGAGGGGCTGCTTGGTCAAACACAGTGGGTTGGGTTGCTGGCCTTGTTTGCGGCCTTGGTTATGCTCTATTTCTTCTTGCCCAATGTTCGGATAAAAAAGGTTCGTTATGTTTTTCCGGGTACTTTTTTTGTTCTAGTGACCATGGCTTCGGTTGGAAAATTGTTTTCTATTTATGTAGATCATTACGCCAACAAGTTGCTTGATTTTCGGATAGTGACGGCGGTTATTTTCCTTGTCTTTATGCTTTGGTTTATTTTTATGGCCCAAGTCTTGATTATTGGTGCGGTTATTAATGCCAGTGTCCAGAGTATGCAGGTGGAGGAATTTCATGCTAGGGATGGGGATATTGTTTCTATTTTGAATCGGATTAAGGCCAAGTTTACTGCTATTGATAAAGAGGAATGAAGGAGCTTACCAGCTTCTTTTTGGCTTTTTCGTGTAAAAAGTGTAGAATGGTGAAAAGGAGGTCAGCTAGATGAAACTTATTGTTGATCAACAATTTTGGGATGTCTTCCAAAATGCACAAATTGCTGTTTTGACTGTCAAGGGAATTGACAATCATTCAAAGGAAAGCGAAGCGGCTTATTTTACAGACTTGTTGAGAGAGGCCTGTAAGGAGGCGGAGAAGCATATTAAGGAAGAGCCATTCACGCAAAATCCTGTCATTAAGGAATGGCGTGAGGCTTTCACTCAATTTAAGACCAAAAAGGGTGCCCGTTCTTCCATCGAGGCCTTGTTGAAACGGGTTAGTCAGGGACGGGAGTTTTATCCGATCAATCCGCTGGTGGACCTCTACAATAGCATTTCCCTGCGGTATGGTCTGCCATGTGGCGGTGAGGATTTAGCTAAAATCGAAGGTGACTTGCATCTGGGTAAGGCAAGAGGTGGAGAATCCTTTTTCCCACTGGGGGCCGAAGAAGATGCTCCCGCTCTTCCAGAAGAAATAATCTATTATGACCAGGCAGGTGCGGTGTGCCGAAACTTTAACTGGCGTGAGGCCCAGCGGACCATGCTGACAGAAGAAACCAAGGAGGCAGTTCTTATTATAGAAGCAGTCAATCTGGAACAGGCACAGGTGGCAGCAAAAGCTATTCATCATCTTCGAGACTTACTGGAGGCGTATTTTGGTGTGAGCGGCAAGATTCAATATGCGACAGCTGACCACCCTGCTGTTGACCTCACTTAGGCAGGCAAGGCAGGTTTGTAGGGGAGGATGTCATTTTCGGTTCATTATTTCCCACGACAAACGCACGAAGAAAACTTAGTTTTCAGATAACGGCTTTTCATAACAAAGTTATATTTTTATCATGAAATTTTGTTATAATGTAGGAGAAAACGAGGATAAATCAATGCAATCGTGTAAATGTCGTGAAAATATTTTGAAAAAATGCATGTAGCTAGAAAACAGTTACATGCATTTTCTTCATGCGTATGGCGTGATTATTTCCTTTTTTTCCTATCTTTTTTCTCCGAAATATGCTATACTGGTCAACGTTGCACTGCAACCCTTGGGGCTTGCTCACTTTACCCAAGCATATTTTAAGCATTTTGCTAAAGGAGAATTTGATGAATACATCTAAATGGACTGCCAGAGACATGGCAGAAATTGCCCTTGTGGCCGCAATCTATGTCGCTTTAACCCTTACCCCGCCTTTGAATGCTATTTCTTTCGGGGCTGTTCAATTTCGATTGTCTGAAATGTTGAACTTTTTAGCCTTTTACAACCGCAAGTATATCATTGCTGTCACGATTGGCTGTATGATTTCTAACTTGATTGGTTTTGGGGTCCTTGATCTCTTCGTCGGTGGTTTTTCAACCCTGATTTTTGTGACCCTAGGGGTTATCTTGTTTGAAAAATACAAGGAAGAGTACCTGTTCAATGGCTTATTTAATAAGGCTTTCTTCTATTTCTCATTCTTTTTTGCGGCAACCATGTTTACCATTGCCTTGGAATTGAAGGTCTTGTATGACTCACCATTCTTTTTGACCTGGTTGACGACGGCGGGTGGAGAATTGCTTTCTCTGCTAGTCGGGGCTTTGGTGATTGATAAATTATCCAAGAAAATCAATTTTGAAAAATAATCTAAAAACCTGTATTTACAAGTAAAGTACTTGCTGTAAGAGATCCTTTTTTGCTCATCAAGGCAGTTTTTGGGAGTAGGAAAAACTAGCCTTAGATAGAAGTGCTGAACGGTGAATACAGGTTCTAAACCAATAAATGTGAGCGACACCTTCGGGTGTCTCAGATTGAAGAAAATGTCCGTTTTGGATCTTTTCTTCAATCTTTTTTTGTAAAAAATTGTATACTATTGGTAGAGAAACAAGGAGGTAAGCAGAAAATGACTGTTTATACATTTTCAAATGGCGTTTCCATTCCTAAGATTGGTTTTGGAACTTGGCAGATTCCTGATGGTGAAGTGGCCTATGGTGCAGTATCTTACGCGCTGGAGGCTGGTTACCGTCATATCGATACAGCTCAGATTTATGGTAACGAAGCCAGTGTCGGGCGCGCCATCGCAGACAGCAGCCTAGCGCGTGAGGATATTTTCCTGACGACCAAGGTTTGGAACGACAAAGTAGGCTACGAGGATACCTTGGTATCTGTGGAAGAATCGCTGAAAAAACTGCAAACCGATTATTTGGATTTGCTTCTTATCCACTGGCCCAATCCCAAGGCTAGTCGTGAGACCATCGGCTATAAGGAGCGCAATGCCCAGGTCTGGAAGGCTCTGGAAGAACTTTACAAGACAGGTAAGGTTAGGGCTATCGGGGTTTCGAACTTTATGGAACATCACCTAGAAGCCCTGCTTGAGACTGCTGAAATCAAGCCTCATGCTAACCAGATTATGTTGGCGCCAGGTTGCCCTCAGGATCAATTAGTCGCCTACTGTAAAGACAAAGGCATTCTCTTGGAGGCCTATAGTCCATTTGGGACAGGAACCCTATTTGGAAGTGAACTGGCTGCGGATCTGGCCAGACAAGCGGGCTGCAGTGTTGCCCAATTAGCGCTGGCTTGGTCATTGGCCAAGGGTTTTCTACCTTTACCAAAATCAACCAGCCCAGAGAATATCAAGGCAAATGTGGACATTGCTGATTTGGTCATCAGTTCAGAGCTAGTTGCCCAGCTGGATAAACTAGAAGGTCTAAAGGCTCAGTTGGATCCAGATCAGACGGAATTTTAAGAGAAAATAGAGTAGGATAGAACCCTGTTTAAAGAAGAGGCTTAGAACCGACCTCCTTAGGAATGGTTTTAGGCCTTTTACTGTCCCTTTCATGGTATAATGGAGACTATGGAAGAAAAATATTTGAAAATCGCCCAGGAATTGGGCATCAGTTTGAAACAAATCGACACGGTCTTGACCTTGACAGCAGAAGGCAATACCATTTCCTTTATCGCTCGTTACCGCAAAGAGGTGACAGGCAATTTGGACGAGGTAGCCATCAAGTCCATCATTGACCGTGACAAGTCCCTGACAGCTCTAGCGGACCGCAAGGCGACGGTCCTAGCCAAGATTGAAGAACAGGGGAAACTGACAGACCAACTCCGTCAGGCTATCGAGGAAGCGGAAAAGCTAGCAGATGTGGAAGAACTCTATCTGCCTTATAAGGAAAAACGCCGCACCAAGGCAACGGTGGCGCGTGAGGCCGGCCTCTTCCCACTGGCACGTCTTATTTTGCAGAATGTAGCTGATTTAGAAGCTCAAGCGGCGACTTTTATCTGTGAAGGGTTTGATACTGTTGAGTCCTGTCTAGCAGGGGCAGTTGACATCTTAGTAGAAGCTATTTCTGAAGATACCAAGCTACGGGCCTGGACCTATCATGAAATCCAGACCAATTCCAGTCTTTATTCAGAGTTAAAAGATCAAGCAGCAGATGAGAAGCTGGTCTTCCAGATTTACTATGATTTTTCTGAAAAAGTGGCTAAAATGCAAGGCTATCGAACACTGGCTCTCAACCGTGGAGAGAAAATCGGTGCCTTGAAAGTCGGCTTTGAACACAATCTGGACAAAATCATCCGTTTCTTTGAAGTGCGTTTCCCGCAGAAAAATGCCTATATCGCAGACGCCATCAACCAAGCGGTTAAGAAGAAAATTATTCCAGCCATGGAGCGTCGCATTCGGACAGAGTTGACGGAAAGTGCAGAAGAAGGGGCTATTGCACTCTTTTCAGATAACCTGCGCAACTTGCTTCTTGTACCGCCTTTAAAAGGAAAAATGGTGCTGGGCTTTGACCCTGCTTTTCGGACAGGTGCCAAGCTGGCAGTGGTGGATCAGACTGGCAAACTCTTGACCACTCAGGTTATTCATCCTGTTAAGCCAGCTTCTCAGGCCCAGATTGCCCAAGCCAAGGAAGAGTTGGCAGCCTTGATTGGTCAGTATCAGGTGGAAATCATTGCCATCGGAAATGGGACGGCCAGTCGGGAATCCGAAGCCTTCGTTGCTGATTTACTCAAGGACTTTCCTGCTGTTTCTTACGTTATCGTCAATGAAAGCGGAGCCTCTGTCTACTCAGCTTCTGAACTGGCTCGAGCAGAGTTTCCAGACCTGACTGTCGAAAAACGCTCTGCTATTTCCATTGCCCGCCGTCTGCAAGACCCTCTGGCTGAGCTGGTCAAAATTGATCCCAAGTCCATCGGTGTCGGCCAGTACCAGCACGATGTCAACCAGAAGCTCCTGTCAGAAAGTCTAGACTTCGTGGTTGACACGGTGGTCAACCAGGTCGGTGTCAATGTCAATACCGCCAGTCCTGCCCTTCTGGCTCATGTGGCTGGTCTCAACAAGACCATTTCGGAGAATATCGTCAAGTACCGTGAGGAGAATGGGGCTTTGACCTCACGTCAGCAGCTCAAGAAGGTTCCTCGTTTGGGGGACAAGGCCTTTGAACAGGCCGCCGGTTTCTTGCGGATTCCAAACGGAGTGAACTTTTTGGACAATACTGGCGTGCACCCAGAGTCTTACAAGGCTGTTGAGAACCTACTTGAACTCTTAGACATCGACCACTTAGATGCTGCTGCGCAGGAAAAATTGAAGCAGGTTTCTATCGTTGATACGGCAGAAAAGATTGGTGTCGGTCAGGAAACCTTGAAAGACATCATCGCAGATTTACTCAAGCCCGGTCGGGATTTGCGGGATGACTTTGCGGCACCTGTCCTTCGTCAGGATGTCTTGGACTTCAAAGACCTGCAAATCGGTCAGAAGCTGGAAGGTGTTGTCCGCAACGTAGTAGACTTCGGAGCTTTTGTGGACATTGGTATTCATGAAGACGGACTCATCCACATCTCCAACATGAGCAAGAACTTCATCAAGCACCCAAGCCAAGTGGTTTCTGTCGGTGACTTGGTGACCGTCTGGGTTCATAAACTAGACGAGCAACGTGAGAAGGTCAACTTGACCTTGGTGGCGCCTCGTGAATCTCACTGAGTATGTCAAACAGGTTTCGTTGGAGGACTTTGGTAAGGAATTTCGCCATGTGGCTGTCTGGAATAGGCGGCTGCGGTCAACTGGCGGACGTTTTTTCCCAAAGGACGGTCATTTGGATTTCAATCCCAAACACTTGGAAGAACAGGGACTAGACATCTTTCGCAAGATTGTCCGCCATGAGCTTTGCCATTATCATCTTTACTTTGAGCAAAAGGGGTATCGGCACGGCGATAAGGACTTCAAAGATTTGCTCCTTGCGGTGGACGGCCTGCGCTATGCTCCGAAACTGGAACAAACGGTCCAGCCTAGCTTGCTTTACAGCTGTCAATCTTGTGGTCAAGTTTACCAGCGCAAGCGCCGCATTAACCTAAAAAAATACCGCTGTGGTCGCTGCAAGGGGATTTTGAAAGAAGAGAAGTGAGAATCAGTCCTTGGGCTGATTCTTTTGTGCTGAGATGTGGTATACTAGAAGGGAATTGAGGTGAGTCTATGACGCAAACGCAAGAAGAACGCTTGATTGAGTTATATGAAAAAGGGGTCTTGACCAAGGAAGAGGCGCGTGCCTGTTTCTTAGAGCTAAATCAAGCGCCAGACTTTCTATTTGTGGAAGAAAAGACCAAGCTGAGTTTTAGTTTACCGAGTTTTAAGGTCTTTGCGTCTTCAAAATTGAGGCAACAGTACAGTTTTGAAGGGATTGAGTCCTTGTTTCTGCAGGTATCAGAGGGGCGGGTGGTCTTGACTAAGTCAAAGACCGATCAGGTCGGTGTAGAGATTATCTATCGTCAGGATGCGCCAGAGGATAAATTGCCGCGTATTTATGTGGAGAAGAAGGGGCTTTATTTTACCAGTCCCCTACCTTGTCATCTGTCCATTAGTTTGCCTCAAGAATGGATGTCTGTATTAGATTTGGACTTGGGCCAGGCGGATGCTCGCTTGGATTACCTGCCTTTTGAAGATATTTCCATCCGCAGTTCAAGGGATAAAAAACAACAGGATATTCGCTTGACGACTTGTGGTGGCTATCCGCAGCATTTACATGTACAGCTGGTTCAGGCTCCCCTGACCTTGCAAACTGGGAAAGGGCAAGGTATTCGTGGGCAGATTGAGTCGGAGGCGGGTCAGGTCCTTGTCAATCGGAAGAAGAAGCCCAGCCCCTATCAGTTTGAGAAATCGGGTGATGTTCTGCTCTTTATCAAGGGGCAGCTAGGGGGTGGCCCGTTTTATGTGAAAGGAATTAAAGATGTCAATTAAATTATATAAATTGCGCAAGGGACGGGTTTTAGCAGGTGTTCTGGCTGGTTTAGCCCATAAGCTTGGCTGGGAAACGTGGCTGGTTCGTGTCATCTTCATTGCTGGTCTGTTTCTAGGCAAGTCCTCTCTTTTGCTAACGGGTCTCTATATTGCTGCGGCTTACTTTTTGCCCTATAAGGAAGATCAGGATGCGGAGCGCTATGGAACAGGTCCGCGTAAAATAAAAGATGCGGAGAAGATACATAAATAAAAACAGGAAAAAGAACTTGAGTTCATAAAGCAACTCAAGTTCTTTTTTTCCTTAGAATGTATTCACAAGTCAGCTGCTGTTATAGAAGAGATTCTTTTTCGCTCCTCAAGTCCGTTTTTTGTGGGAATGCTGACTGTATTTTGAAAAAAACGAACGATGAGTAGCTGAAAAATTAGCCTTAGATAGCAGTGCTGAACTGTGAATACAGGTTTTTATAGTCATTTGAATTATCTTTGATACATCGTCACTTTCGACTTGCCGTACTCTACGAAAGTGACTTGCTTCGCAAGTCTTATTTCCAACCTAGAACAGCCTCTAGGCTGTTCTAGCAACCTGCGCCTCAGTTCCTTGTCTGAAAGCTAATTCATTCGACTATAATTTGCATGACTAGCGATTAGTTCCATCTGGCCTGTAAAAGTCCATTCAGCCACATTAGCTGGTAGGATAAAGTGACTGCCTTTTTGGAGTGGGTAGTTGGTATCGCCCACTTGGATGGCTCCTTGGCCTTCGATGACGCTGACAAGGAGGTAAGGGGTGGTCTGTTCCATCTTAACTTCCTGTTGGATGTGCCATTTGTAGACAGTGAAGAATGGATTGGCAACCAGTAGTGTGCTGTCCAGATGATTTGCTTTAAGACGAGCAGGTGTCGAATTTGCAACGGGACCGATGGTGAGGACATCGATGGATTTGTCTATATGGAGTTCACGCAGATTTCCAGCCTCATCGCGGCGATCAAAATCATAGACCCGATAGGTGGTGTCGCTGGATTGCTGGGTTTCCAAAATCATGATACCTTTACCGATGGCGTGCATGGTGCCGCTTGGAACGAAGAAGAAATCGCCTTTTTTAACGGGTACATGGGTCAGGAGTGTGTCCCAGTCTCCAGCTTCAATTTGCTGGCGGAGTTCTTCTTTGGATTGGGCATTGTGGCCGTAGATGATTTCAGCACCCTCATCGGCTTCTAAGATATACCAGCATTCGGTCTTACCTAGTTCGCCTTCGTGGGCCAAGCCATAGCTGTCATCAGGATGGACTTGGACGCTGAGCCAGTCGTTGGCGTCGAGGATTTTTGTTAGTAGTGGAAAGACCTCATCTTCTGGATTCCCAAATAAATGCTTTTCATTTTGGTAGAGGTCGTCCAGGCCTCTGTCTTTATAGTGTCCATTTGAAATGGTGGTGACACCGTTTGGGTGGGCAGAAATGGCCCAACATTCACCAGTTTTTTCACTTGGAATATGGTAGTTGTAGTTGGTTTTCAGGCGATTGCCACCCCAAATTTTTTCCTGCATGACGGGTGTGAGAAATAATGGTTCCATGGAATTCTCCTTATGGTTTTGTGTATCTTCTATCAGTATAACAGATTCAAGAAAATTATGCAGTTTGGAGGAGATTTTCTGATGGTTGTGAGGTGAAGGAGGTGTTCAGTTGTCTTTTTGTTAAAAATAACCCTTCTTTCTCCCCTAACCCTAGGCTTATGGTATAATATAATAAAACTGAAAGTGAGGGAATAATGACCGTTTATGTAAAAGATTTGGTCGATAACCTGCGAATTGAATGTGCTTACAGCACAGAGGAATTGCTCCAGAAGCAAATCACCACAGCAGATATTACTCGGCCCGGCTTGGAAATGACAGGCTATTTTGATTTTTATGCTCCTGAGCGGATTCAGCTGATGGGAATGAAGGAGTGGTCCTATTTGATGGCCATGACAGCCCATAACCGCTATCAGGTTCTATCTCAGATGTTTCAGCCCGAAACGCCCGTGATTATTGTTGCGCGTGATTTGGAAATACCAGAGGAGATGTACAGGGCGGCGAAGGAAAAGAGGATTGCCATCTGTCGCAGCAAGACTGCAACCAGTCGTTTGTCTGGGGAATTGTCTTCTTATCTGGACAGTCGCTTGGCCCAGCGCACCAGTGTTCACGGTGTTCTCATGGATATATATGGAATGGGTGTCTTGATTCAAGGTGATTCTGGTATTGGTAAAAGTGAAACGGGTCTCGAATTGGTCAAGCGGGGGCACCGCCTAGTGGCTGACGACCGCGTGGATGTCTATGCCAAGGACGATGTGACCCTTTGGGGCGAACCTGCGGAAATTCTGCGCCACTTACTAGAGATTCGCGGTGTTGGAATTATCGACATCATGAGCCTATACGGTGCCAGTGCAGTTAAGGATTCATCAGAAGTCCAGTTAGCCATTTATCTGGAAAATTTTGAAAAAGGCAAGGTCTTTGACCGCCTAGGAAATTCTGGAGATACGATTGAAATTGCAGGAATCGTTATTCCCCAGATAAAGATTCCTGTGCAGACAGGGCGCAATATCTCAGTGGTTATTGAGGCTGCGGCTATGAACTATCGCGCCAAGCAGATGGGTTTTGACGCAACCAAGAGTTTTGAGGAGCGCCTGGGTTCCTTGATTAAACAGAATAGAGAAGAGGGCTGAGATGGATCCAATCGCAATTAAACTAGGGCCCCTGGAAATCCGTTGGTATGCCCTTTGTATCCTAGTAGGTCTGATTCTCGCTGTGTATTTAGCGACCAAGGAAGCACCTCGGAAAAAGATTCGGCCAGATGATATTCTGGATTTTATTCTGATTGCATTTCCGCTGTCTATCGTCGGCGCAAGGCTGTACTATGTTCTCTTTACTTGGAGCGATTACAAAGACGATCCCCTTTCCATCTTTGCAATTTGGAACGGTGGTATCGCCATCTATGGTGGCTTGATAACTGGAGCCATTGTCCTGTATTTCTTCAGCAGGCATCGGTTTATCGATACT
Source organism: uncultured Streptococcus sp. (assembly GCA_945864085.1). Lineage (GTDB taxonomy): Bacteria > Bacillota > Bacilli > Lactobacillales > Streptococcaceae > Streptococcus. The sequence goes on along the minus strand of CAMBAD010000014.1, from coordinate 6,152 downwards.
TGGGATTTTCTGGACATCGCAGCACCCTCAGTCATGATTGCCCAGGCAATCGGTCGCTGGGGAAATTTTTTCAACCAGGAAGCCTATGGTCAGGCTGTGGAGAATCTTGATTACCTCCCTGCTTTTATTCGTGACCAGATGTATATTGATGGGGCTTATCGCCAGCCGACCTTCCTGTTTGAATCCGTCTGGAACTTGCTGGGCTTTGCCTTGCTGTGTGTCTTGCGCAGGCGGCCTCGCTTGCTCAAGCAGGGAGAATTGACTGCCTTTTACCTGATTTGGTATGGTTGTGGTCGTCTCTTGATTGAAGGCATGCGGACAGACAGCCTGATGTTCTTGGGGATTCGCATTTCACAATGGCTATCAGGCTTGCTAATCCTAGTCGGTTTTGTTCTAATCCTGGTGCGGAGAAGAAAACCTTCTATTCCATTTTATCAACCCTAAAAGGAGCCTCCTATGTTAATCGAAATTTCTGTACTGATTATCGCTCTCGCTGTTGTAGCAGTAGCGATTTACCTCATCCAATTCCTGAAAAAATTAGGGGCAGTAACGGATGAGGCCCAACAGACGCTGAAAATCTTGACCAGCGATGTGAATGTAGCCCTCCATCAGACTAATGAATTGTTAGTCAAAACCAATGTCTTGGTGGAGGATGTTAATGGTAAGGTGTCGACTTTGGACCCTCTCTTTGTGGCTGTAGCCGACCTGTCTACCTCTGTATCTGCCCTCAATGCCTCGGCGCGTGATTTGACGGTCAAGGCCAAATCGGCAGGTAAAAATACGATAAAGGCGGGTGGAGCGCTTTCTGCCCTTTCAACACTCTCATCTCTCTTAGGTAAGAAAGGAGAAAAAAATGGTTAAAAAATCTAGTTTACTGACCAGTCTCTTGCTGGGTGCGGCGGGAGGAGCAGCGGCAGCAGCTTTTCTAGCAACGAAAACTGGTAAGGCAGTCAAGGATAAGGTGGTTGGTTTTGCACAAAATTACAAGGAAAACCACGAGGAAATCAATGCGGATCTGGTTAACAAGGCTCAGGACCTTGGCAAGCAGGCTTCTGACAAGTTTTCAGAGGTGAAAACGCAGTTGGAAACAGGTGAGTTGACAGTAGAAGACCTGCTCAAATCAGGCAAGGAAAAGTCTTTAGAAACCTTCGAACAGCTGAAAGAGAAACTTGCTGAGCAGAACCTGTCAAAGGCAGAGATTTTAGAAGCAATCCGTTCCAAGACTGTCAAAGCCCCTACTGTAACTGCACAAGAAGACATTGAAGACGCTGTCCTAGTCTCAGAAGATATTGAAATTGACTTGACAGCTGTGGCGGCAGAACCTGCTGCGCCTGTGCTCCCTCTTGCAGATTCTGAAAAGGCCTAATCTCAACACAAAAAATAGAAGCGAAGACAAGTAACAGTCATGTTGCAGGCCTTTGCTTCTATTTTTATTTTTGGCAATAGGCCTAGGCAATCAACACTCATACCTTGGATGAAAAGGTGCAGGAAGTGAATTATAGAGAATACTTACAATATAGTAGTTTTGGCTGGAGATAAATCTGGTTATTTTTTATGGTTGATTTTCAGGGAGGATGTACCAAAGGGAATAGGTTGCTATAAATTATCGTCATTTAGTTTTTCTTTTATTACTTCGACGATCGAGGAAACGTCGTTTCCTTATTTCCAACTTCAAACACTCCACTGGAGTGTTTGAACTCGCCTTGCCTGATTGAAACAGTCTGGGGGACTGTTTCAAGTCAATGCCTAGAAACAAGAAAGCATTGAGTTATGCCTGCGGCTCGTTGCCTAGTACTAAAAGTAAACTAAAAGACTATACAAGCAAGAAAGATGGGCTGACAGAGTAATTTTGAAGTCCTGTTTCACTCCGTTTCTTTTTTTCGAAAAAACCAGAATGTTTTTGGAAAAGAACTTGTTTTTAGAGAATAAAAATGTTAATATGTTATTGATATAATATAGTTAACCATCATACTAAAAATAAGTCATTTAGGAGGAGCGTATGGTTGAAAAACAATCGGTTAAACCGATCCACAAGGTTGCCCTATTTTCGAGTTTAATCTTGGCTTCATTTGCTGTGTCCCAGCAGGCAGTAGCCGCTGCGGAGACCACTAATCCGACAGAAGGAACCAGTAACCTGGTAACGGGAACAGCAGGAACGACAAGAACAGAAACCACTAGCCAGAGTGAAGGAACAGCAAATGAAACAACAGTTTCTGAAAACTCATCGGAAGTCGCCGAGGTAGCAAATGACCAGGAGCTTCCTGCTGAAGAGGCGGATATACCGCTCGACTTTAATCCTGAGGATTTGCCAAAAAGTTTGGCGGGTCAGGATTTAGCAGAAGATGAGGTGGCTCGCCTGGACAATATCCGCTTGAGCGGAACCACCAAGCGTCAGGAATTGGATGCAGAGACGACCACAGCTATTAAGGAGTCAACAGCTGGAACCATTTACCTGGAATATTCAGGTCAGCCAGCACAGAATACGAGCCTCTATAACCTCTTTGCCCTATCTAGCAGCAGCCAGGCCAATGAATATACCAATATTTACATCAATAACAACACGCTTGGTATGGAAGCTCGTTTGGCAAGTCAGGGTGTAAACGATCGTGTCATTGCTATCAATTCCGGCGGTCATAAGGCTGTAAACAATGAATGGAATGCTGTTGCGGTCACTTATGATACCAACCAAGACAATACGGTTTCAGTTTCCCTCTACCTGAATGGGAATCTGGTGCAAACAGGCACTGCTTCCCGAGATATTTTCGGTACAGGTCTTGACAAGGGCCAACTTGGGGAAATGAGACGGGCCAGCCAGAATGTTTGGGGCGCGAGCAATCTCCTTATCAATAACTTTACCCTCTATGATCGTGCTTTAACTGCCGAAGAAGTTGCCAACCGTTCAGCCCTCTTTGTTCGCAGAGATTATCCATTTATTATGGAAGAAGGCTCTGAAATGACAGAGAAGGTCACTGTATTTGAAGGTGGTCGGAATAACCGTAAAAATCCAGCCAATGAAGTAGCAAGCTTCCGCATTCCTGCCCTTCTTAAGACGGACAAGGGAACCCTGATTGCAGCGATTGACCAACGTCATGACCACAGTGCAGACTGGGGAAATATTGCCCAAGTCGTTAAACGGAGTACAGATCAGGGCGCAACTTGGGGTGAAACCATTAAGCTGGTTGACCTGCGTGCCAATCCACGTGCGCGTGATCGCAATCAAGGAACTCCACTGACCATCGATACTGCTCTGGTACAAGATCCGACAACCAAACGAATCTTTGCTATCTACGATATGTATCCAGAAGGACGGGCTCTCTTTGGTGCACCAGATACGTACGAACCAGAATACACAGTGATTGATGGCAAACACTACCTCAATCTATATAAGACAGGAGAGACCACTCCTTACATTTTGAAAGAAGATGGGCGCATTTATACGCCGACTGGTGAGGTAACGGACTACCGTGTGAACATTCTGGATGATAGTCCTGCCTTTGCCAATATTGGAGACATCTACCAAGGTGACAGTTCAGAAGTGATTGGTAACATTTACTTCCAGACAGAAAAAACAGCACCGTTTAGAACAGCCCTGGCGAACTTTATCTGGCTCCAATACAGTGATGACGATGGAGTGACTTGGTCACATCCAAAAGACATTACTCCAAACCTCAAAAAACCACACATGAAGTTCTTGGGCTTGGGCCCTGGTACAGGTATTGTCCTTCATACGGGAGACCATGCTGGGCGTTTGGTAGTACCTGCCTACTCACTTAGCTACACTGGTGGTATGAATTCCCAGTCAGCCCTGGTCTTCTATTCTGATGACAATGGGGAAACTTGGCTTGCTGGTAAGTCCTTCAATGATGGTCGTGTCCTAGCAAATGGTACGGTCTTGGATTCTAGCACCATGAACCATGCGACTGAAATTGGTACAGAAGCGACGATTGTCCAGCTCAATAATGGTCAGCTCAAGATGTTCATGCGGGGCCGCAAGGGCGTTGTCCGTATGGCAACCAGTCTGGATGGAGGCGCTACATGGGTCAACGAAGTTGATATTTTCCCAGAAGTTCCAGATGTCTATGTCCAACTATCTGCCGTCCGTGTTGAGCGCGATGGGAAAGAGTACATTGTTCTTGCCAATGCCAATGGTCCAGGCCGAACTAACGGGCATGTCCGTGTGGCAGAGGTCCAGGCAGATGGCAGTCTCAAATGGTTCAATCACCAGATGGTTCAAGAGGGAGAATTTGCCTACAACTCTATCCAACATTTGGGTGGAGATGACTTCGGTCTTCTCTATGAGCACCGTTCAGGCGATTTGAACGTTTACTCTATTTTCTATAAGAAATTCAACTGGAACTACATCACTCAGGAGACACCTGGACGTCCGCAAAGTAAGATTACATCGATTGATTTCTATGAAAATAATTATGTCGGTTTGAACTTTGAAAATGATATTTTAGCCCTCAATAGTCCAAATCTTCGCTTGTCTAATGGAAATGTGGCAGAGTTTGTATCGCAATTAGACAAGAAAAAATTACTCTACCGTATCACAGAAGCAGATAGGGGCGCAGCTATCTTGGATGTTGTGACAGGAAGCTTGACCAACATTAACAATCTGCCAGTTTCCATCAATGCTTTATTGACCAAGTCACCTGATAAAGTGCTTTCCAAGGTCAATGGCCGTCTGGTTCGGGTGACAGGTGAGGATGTCTATGAGGATGCAAATGGTTATGGCCTTGCCAATCTGATGGATGGAAACAAGTCTACGGTAGCAGAACTTCGGTGGAATGCTTCTAGCAACCCAGCAATTACCTTGCCACAAACCATTAACCTTGACCTGTCAGAGGAAAAAGAGCTGCACTCGCTCTTAATCACCAAGCGCACACCAGGCAATGGTACCATGACCAAGTATCGTGTGAAGGCCTTCTTGAAGGATGTCGAAGTCTTTGACACTGGTGAACAATCCGTTGCTTTTGAAACAGCAGAAATTCCGGTTGTCTTTGGTGAAGGCATTCGTGCCGACCGCATTGCTTTCATGCCGCTAGAGGCTTACACAACACCGACTGTTAAGAACAATACCATGTGGACAGTTCGTGAGGTGCAATTATTTGAACTCTTACCAGCTAAATACGAGGAAGAGGTTGAACTGCGAGATTCTGAAACGGGTATCCGTGTTCAACTGGAAGCTGGTGAACTTCGGTCAATCGTTGGCTTGGATGTAACCAAAAAAGCGACAGATTCTCAAGCAGTGCCAGCTGCTCTTGCAGGAAAAGAGTACGACCTCTATGGCATTGAGTTAGTGAATAAGGAAGGACAATCAGTCGATCCAATTCGTGACACCTTGGTCATCGTACCGATTGCTGAAGGGAAGACTGTTCATAAGATCGTGTACCTTCCTGCTGCTGATCAGGCAGAAGAACTGGAGTTCACTGAGACAGTTGTGCGTGGGGAAAATGCTGAGGAGTTCCAGGCGGTTGCTTTTGTCGCTAAACACTTCAGTGACTATGCAATCATTTACGAAGCCAATGAAGTAGAACAACCAGGCACAGGCGACTCAACAGAGTTGAACAAAGCAGCCTTACTTGAAGCATTTGCGGCTCTTGAAGCCCTAGATGTGGCTACTCTGACAGAAGCAGAACGTGGCGAAGTTGAGGGCTTAATGGCAGCCGTAGAAGCAGCCCTAGAGAGCAAGTCGCAAGGACTTATCGATGAAACCACAGAACTCATCAATGACTGGCTGACCAGCCGCAACCCAGGCACAGGCAGTGAGACAGACACTCCAGCCCAACCAGGTGACGGAGGCACTACAGATACACCAAGCGAGCCAACCCCACCAAGCACAGGTGGTGAGACAGACAGCCCAGCCCAACCAGGCGACGGTGGTAACACAGACACACCAAGTACCCCAACTCCACCAAGCACAGGCGGTGAGACAGACAGTCCAGCCCAACCAGGTGACGGAGGCACTACAGACACCCCAAGCGAGCCAACCGCCCCAAGCACAGGCGGTAAAACGGATACTCCAAGTGAACCAACTGCGCCAGCAACGATTGAGCAGCCAGTGGAACTTGTTCACCCAGAAACAGGTGTCACCTTCGAGTTGGCTAAGGGTGAAAAAGCAGCCATCAAAGGCGTCAGCATCCAGCACTTGG
>CAMBAD010000013.1 GCA_945864085.1 uncultured Streptococcus sp. | reverse complement strand
TGGACCTGAGCTGGAAACTGCAGCCGACCATTTATCAGCTGAAAAAAGGCGATGTGCTGGAGCTAATCCTCTACACCACCGACTTTGAATGCACTATTCGGGACAATAACGACTGGACTATTTCCCTTGATTTGGAGCATTCGACCATACATATCCCAAGCCTATAAGACAAGAAAACGAGCTGCATTTGCAACTCGTTTTTGTTACTCAAGGAAAATCAAAATCAGACTAGCTCCAAAGATTCGGGGAATCTTTGGAGGTGGGAAATAGAGAGAACGAAGTTCGCTACAAAAAGATTCGGGGAACCTTTGGTGGTTGGAAATAAAGCGAACAAAGTTCGTGTCAGCACGATGTCAATCCCTGCTATTTTTCATTTATGGATAGCAGGCTGGCAACCTCCACTGGAGGTTGCCACTCATCAAGTCAACAACGTCTGAATTTGATTTTCGAAGAGTATGACTGCCTATTTTTCTAAAGGATGTATAATCACACCCTGTACCACACGGTTGACCGTTCCAGTTGGAGACGGTGTGTCCGGCAGGTTCTTGCATTTGATAGCTGCCATGATAGAGACTGTCTGAGCAAAGATAACATAAGGGAAGGTAAGGAAGACATCTGGTAGGTCTGCTCCGCCTTCTGCCAAAACAAAGTTTGGCGCCTCTGTACCTGCTAGCTTATCAGCTGACAGTGTCACAATCCGCTCTGCTATGCCATCACCATGCACTTCATTGAGCAGGTCTACATCGTACTGACGAGTGTAGGCGTCATTTGAGGCAAAAAGGAAGACCAGAGTTTTGTCATTGATAAAGGATTTTGGACCGTGACGGAAACCGAGAGGGGATTCGTACATGGTTGCAATCTTACCTGCGGTCAATTCCAAAATCTTGAGCTGTGCCTCGTGAGCCACACCATAGAAACCACCTGCACCAAGATAAATCACGCGCTCAAAGTCAAGATCAATCAATTCTTGAATATAGTCTTCACGGTCAAGAACATCTTGTCCCAAACGAGCAATGGTTTCTACCCAGGCCGCTTTTTCTTCCTGACCAGCTGGCGAGAATACCAAGAGGGCTGTCAAGGCCATACAGCTATAGCTACCCGTCATGGCAAAGCCCTTATCATTTGAACCTGCTGGCTGCAACAACAATAAGTTGTCTGCATCGCCCTCAGCAGCCAGCGCAAGTTTGCCTTCGGCAGCACAGGTAATGGTTACTTGGTAGAGCGTGTCTACGAGCTGCTTGGCAATTTCCACAGCAGCCAAACTCTCTGGTGAATTGCCTGAACGAGCAAAGGATACCAAGACCGTTGGAATATCTGCTTGGAGGTAATCATGCGGACGCCCAACCAACTCGACAGTGCCAATAGCTGAGAAGCGAATCTGCTTCAGGTCATTAACTTGATTGAGGTAGTTGACAATGCTTTGACCCACAAAATCAGATGTCCCTGCCCCAGTAAAGACAACATTAACAAGATCGTGTTTTGCTCGAATCCCTGCTAAGAAGCTTTCAATGGCTTCCAACTTGTCTAAGTAAAGTTGGTAGGCTTCCTTCCACAAACTTGGTTGCTGGAAAATCTCACCTGCTGTGATGTGGGCACCCAACTTTTCAAGTTCTTCTTTTGCTAAACGAAACATAGGTCCTCCTTGTTATCTGGTTATAACCAGTTTTTCTTTTATTATACAAAATTTGCCTCCTTAAGTCAATCCAAAATAGGTTAATATGTTATTTTAATGCGCATTTGCTCAAACTCAATATAAAGCAAGGATGGGCGAAAAAAGACAATCGTTTCCTATTTTTCAAGTCTTGGTAACAGGCTCATGTTCCCCCTCCAAGCCGAGTTGCTGCTAGCCTTTTGATTGGCTATAAACGGAGAAACAGGAACTCCTTCTTCCCCTCCGCAGGAAAAGCATGGTATAATAAGTTCAAAACACTTTTGGAGGATTTCCTTATGATGAACATGCAACAAATGATGAAGCAGGCTCAAAAATTACAAAAACAAATGGAGAAGAGCCAAGCTGAATTAGCAGCAACACACTTTACAGGAGCTTCGGTACAAGACCTGGTCACCGCAACTGTCACCGGGGACAAGAAATTAGTCTCCATTGATTTCAAGGCTGATGTGGTGGATGCAGATGATCTTGAGACCTTACAAGAGATGACCATTCAAGCTGTCAATGCTGCTCTTACAAAGGCAGATGACGCTACTCAGAAAAAATTAGGTTCCTTTGCGGGCAAATTGCCTTTTTAATACACTCCAATACTCAATGATAATCAAAAGACAGCAAAAGACGCGATTGGGCTTGGCCCTCGCGTCTTTGTTATTCAAAATTATAGAGTAGGGATTGAAATTGCAGGAAGTAGAGGTCTGCATAGCGGCGATTCTCTGTCAGTTCCTCCATTAGGCCTTGTAGTTCGGTCATCTTGTCTGTGATGATGCCATCTACCTGCAACAACATCATCCTTGTCATACTGTCTTCGTCATTGGGGGTCCAGGCGTAGACTGACTTGCCACGGAGCCAGGATTTAATCAGGAAATTTTGATCCAGCGAGGTGTACTCCATCGTGTAGCCGTCGGCGACGGTTGTTGGATAGATAGAGTTGAAGGGCAGGATAAAGAAGGACACTAATTGTTCGCTGTACTGCTTGATTTCAATGATGGTGCGGTAGTCTAGCGATTGCATCTGGTGGCCTTTGGCAATCAGGCGCTGTCCGTATTTTTCTAGGAAATTGCGGGTTAGATTTGGTGAATCTGCCTTGGTTACTTTGATTTCCACCAATAATTTTTGACCTAATTCGTCCGCCTTTTCAAGATAGGTGTCAAAAGAAGGGACTGGGGCTGTCATACCATTTTCCGTTGCAGTCATGGCGGTCAGGTCCGCTAAGGTATAATCGTGTGTACCTCCGGGATTGCCCGTCAAAGCCAATAAGTCGGTATCGTGCATGACGATAAATTGGCCATCCTTGGTCTCCTGAATGTCCATCTCGATGTAGTCTGGCTTGAGCTGGGAAGTTTTCTCCAGCGCTTCGATAGAGTTCTGCACAGCATTGCCATCATCGACCCCACGGTGGGAAATGGTGACTGGCAGGGTGTCAAAGGGATAGTAGAGGGAGAGGGCGCCTTGGGTGCCAAAGACTAGGCTAGACACGAGCAAAATCGCGAGGCGAAGGCGGTGACGCAGGCGCTTGCGGCGGTAGGTCGGTAGTTGCTTGCCGGTCAATAGGCTGACAAAGCCCATCATAAAGAGCGCAACTACGCCATAGTAGGCCAATTTGAGGGCGGTGTAACAAACGACTGCCAACCAATAGGAGGCGTTTGGCATGTAAGGCTCTGCTCCTAACTGCAAGAGATAGAGCAGAACCCCTACACCTGTAAATAGAAGGACTGGCAGGGTAACCAGCCAAATGAGGCGGAAAAAGGAGCTAATTTGCTGGCGGCCCTTGGTCTTCTCCCAAGAATAGGCGATGGATTCCTTGACGCTCCTGTGTTCAAAATAAATTTTCGGCAGGGCATACATGAAACGTGCTGCAAGCCAGAAGAACAGGAGGAGAGATACCAAAAGCAATATCCCAACCCAGAGGGTGTTGGACAGGTAGTCTAGGATAAATTGCGGTACCACGATTTTATTGAAATAGTAAATATTTAAAATCCTTCGTAAAAAGGGGAGGAGGATGACCGAGTAAAAGAGGAGAAACAAGACCTTAGGAACACTGCTGTGGCGAATGATGGCGAGCATGCTATCTCGCACATCCCGCAAATAATCTGGCAGGTGCTTGACCTTTTCGTCCAAGAGCTGCCATACTCCGGTAAATAGCAGAGCTAGTTCCAAGTAGGCTATGGCAATATTGACAAAGAATAGGAGCAGGAATAAGCCTGTCACAAATAAATTTTCCGAGAGAACCGATAGCATATTGGTCGGCGAAAGATAGGCATGCCCTGTCATAGCTAGGAGCCCTTCGGAAATCCAGGAATTCAGCGGTATCCAGACAAACTCCATGAAGGTGAAAAGTGTAAAAAAGAGCAGGAGAATCTTGTCTAGGTTATAATAAATCTTTTGAAATTCACGTCGTATCTTTTTCATGCTTCTAGTTTCCCATATTCTGCCAGGAATTGCAAGCCCTCCTCATTTATGGTATACTGGAGAAAAGTAAAGAGGATTCTCATGATTCGGATTGCACCACTTAAAGAAGAACACTTGTACAACATTTGGCAAATCGGCTACAGCCAGCCCCTACCCCAATGGAAAAAATGGGACGGGCCCTATTTCGAGGATTATCAGATGTTTCCTGACTTTGAAGCCTTTCGTATGAGCGGGCTCTATACCTTCTTCTTCAAAGACAATGTTTGGGGCATTTTTATCGATCAGGAACCAATAGGCATTGTCACCCGACACTGGGAAGATGAAAAGACACGTTGGCTCGAAATTGGCATTGTTATCTATGACCAAAACTACTGGAATGGTGGCTACGGTACAAAAACTCTGGAACTATGGATAGACCAGATTTTTAAAACCACTGACAAGCTAGAACACATCGGTCTAACCACTTGGTCTGGCAACCATCGCATGATGCGAGCCGCGGAAAAAGTAGGCATGACCAAAGAAGCCCACATCCGCAAGGTTCGCTACTGGCAGGGCCATTATTACGACTCCGTCAAATATGGAATTTTAAGGGAAGAGTGGGTAGAACAAAAGAAAAAATCAAGTTCCTAACTGGAGCTTGATTTTTTCTATCCTCAATTCACTTTTTCGGTTCCAGGCTCATGATTTCTTACCACACTCTTTCATTTCCAGGTGCGGGCTAAAACAGTCTACCCCAGACTGGGCCGCGCTCTCCTATTTCTAGGCTCGGGCTGAAACAGTCTAGCCCCAGACTGTTTCACTCCCCCGGACCTTGATTCGCTTTCCTATTTCTAAGCTCATGATTTCTTACCGCGCTCTTTCATTTCTGGGCGCGGGCTGAAACAGTCTACCCCAGACTGTTTCACTCCCCCGGACCTTGATTCGCTTTCCTATTTCTAAGCTCATGATAAAAAGGTCCCCCGGACCTTTTTATTTTCCAAACAAGCGTGCAAAGAAGCCTTTGGACTGGACGCCCTCAGCTTGGGCTTTGACTTCGTCCAATTCCAATTTGAGTACTTCCTTGTCTGCCATGGCTTTCAGGGTCAGCTGTTGCTGCTGGTCTAACTGCTTGTCTTTTTCAGCAATCTGCACATCCTTGACCCGTAACTGCTCATCTTTTTCAGCGAGTTGCTTGTCTTTGGCTTTTAATTGGCTGTAAAGACGAATGATTTCTGCATTCTTCTCATCGACCAAAATTTCCATCAATTCGCGGTGCTTCACTTCCTCGCTGATCGGCTCGTCTTCAAAAATCGTTGTCTTGTAGATTTCCTCCAACTTGATTAAGCCTGCACGATTCACCACAGTTACGCCCTTGTCATTTTTTTCCACGTATTCCTCTGGTAAGGATTTTACACGGTTATTCATGGCCTGGCGGCTAACTCCCAAAATCTCAGCTAATTCACTGACTGTCTTTTCGATTCCCATAATATCCTCGGTACTTACATTTCTCATAGTTTGTATCATTAAAATATTACCACAGAAGCCTATCCCTGTCAAATTTAGGAGAGTTTCGGCAACTTGCTTACCAGCCAATCTTCTTCTGCCTCCTCTGGTATTTTATGGTACAATAAGAACATGAATACAGTAGATACCATTATTATCGGAGCGGGGCCTGCGGGCATGATGGCCGCTATTTCTTCCAGCTTTTACGGCAAGAAGACCCTGCTCCTCGAAAAAAACAAGCGTTTGGGCAAGAAACTGTCTGGCACAGGTGGCGGCCGTTGCAATGTGACCAACAACGGCACACTGGAAGACCTGCTGGCTGGCATTCCTGGAAATGGCCGCTTTCTTTACAGCGTCTTTTCTCAGTTTGACAACCACGATATTATGAATTTCTTTCAGGAAAATGGGGTCAAACTCAAGGTGGAGGACCACGGCCGTGTCTTTCCGACCACCGACCGCTCCCAGACCATTATCAAGTGCCTAGAGATGAAGATGCTGGAAAATGGCGTGGACATCCGTACAGGGACTGAGGTGGTTTCCGTCCGCAAGATTGATGACCTCTTCCATGTCAAGACCAGCGAGGAAACCTTTACGGCACCCCAGCTCATTGTCACCACCGGCGGCAAGACCTATCCCTCCACTGGCTCGACTGGCTTTGGTCACGACATTGCCCGCCACTTCAAGCTGGAAGTCACGGAGATTGAGGCCGCTGAAAGCCCCGTCCTGACCGACTTCCCCCACAAGAAGCTCCAAGGCATTTCCCTGGACGACGTCACCCTGACCTACGGCAAGCACGTCATCACCCACGACCTGCTCTTTACCCACTTTGGCCTGTCGGGACCCGCTGCCCTTCGTCTGTCTAGTTTTGTCAAAGGCGGCGAAACCGCATTTCTCGATACTCTGCCGACCCATTCTGAACAGGACTTGTTTGAGCATTTAGAAGCCAACAGGGAAAAATCCGTCAAGAATGCCCTTCGAGAGCTCATGCCAGACCGCCTAGCAGACTTTTTCGCTGAAAACTACGATAGCAAGGTTAAGCAAGTTTCCCAAAAGGACCTGACTGAACTGGTCACTCTCCTCAAAGCCCTGCCTATCAAGATTACAGGCAAGATGTCCCTGGCCAAGTCCTTCGTAACCAAGGGTGGCGTTGACCTCAAGGAAATCAATCCAAAAACCTTGGAAAGCAAGAAAGTCCCTGGCCTCCACTTTGCAGGCGAGGTCTTGGACATCAACGCCCACACGGGTGGCTTTAACATCACTTACTGTCTGGCAACTGGTTGGGTGGCTGGAAGTTTGCATTATTAGGGGGAAATCATGCCTATTAATTCATTCGGCCAAGAAATCGGCGCGCCCTTGCCACATTTTACCAGTGGTGCACGACCAAGTCTGGACACCCTTCAAGGAAAAACAGTCCGCTTAGAAAAGCTTGGTCCCCAGCATGCAGACGACCTCTATCAGTTTTATGGACCAGGTGCTAGAAAAGCCGACTGGACCTATCTGGCTCTCGAACCCTTTGGGGACCGAGCCACCTTTCAGGATTATTTCCAAACGCTATTAGACTCTCTGGACCCTTATTATCTAGTCATTGTGGACCAGAAAAGTCAACGAGCAATCGGCAGCTTGGCCCTGATGAACATTGTTCCAAATCACCGCAGCATAGAGGTTGGCTGGGTCATCTTTTCCCCGCAACTGCAACGGACACGGCAGGCGACAGAGGCTCATTATCTCCTTATGTCCTACGTTTTTGAAGAACTAGGCTATCGACGCTACGAATGGAAATGCGACTCACTCAACCAAGCCAGTCAAGCAGCTGCCAAACGCCTAGGTTTCACCTACGAAGGCACCTTCCGTCAGGCCCTAGTCTATAAGGAACGCAACCGAGACACTGCCTGGTTTTCCATCATCGACTCAGAGTGGCCTGACCGCAAACGTGCCCTTGAAAACTGGCTTGCAGATAACAACTTCGATGACCAGGGCCAGCAAAAACATTCTTTATCTTCTCTGTAAATTCAAGCAAAAACCTGCTTGAATTTTTTTGTTTTTTATTGTATGATAGAACCACAACAATATGACAAAAAGGAGATGCGCATGTACCTACACCTATCCTCTATTTCCAAAAAATTTGACCACAAGGTTATCCTTGAAGAAGCTGAATTTCGTTTTGAAAAAGGAAAGATTTATGGTCTGCTGGGACGGAACGGTTCAGGTAAGACCACCCTTTTTAACTGTATTGCCCGCAATCTGACCTTGGATAGTGGCAGTATTCAGTTTGTGGAGAACGGGCAGACGCGGAACTATGACAATACCGAAATCGGCTTTACCCAGACCTATCCGCAACTGCCTGCCTTTATGACTGCCTTTGAATTTGTCCGTTTCTACATGGATATTCACAGGAGCCAGCTAAAATCTCCTCGCAGCCCTGAGGAATGGCTGAGTTTGGTTGGTATTGGAGAAGAGGACCAGCACCGCCTGCTCAAGGATTTTTCCCATGGTATGCAAAACAAGGTACAGCTCCTCCTGTCCTTGATTGTCCAGCCACCAGTTCTCCTCTTAGATGAACCACTGACCTCCTTTGACCCTGTGGCTGCCCACGAGTTCAAACAGCTGATTCGGGAGGCAAAAAAAGATTCCATCATTATCTTTTCCACCCATATTTTGCAGCTGGCCCAAGACCTCTGCGATGAAATTGTCCTGCTCCATCACCAGGAATTACAGGCTGTTCCAAATAACAAACTTCACGACCCTGACTTTGAACAGGAAATCGTTCATCTGCTGACAGCTGAATAGGAGGTACTTATGAAAACAAGCCTACGCTATTTTTGGTATCGGGAAAAATATTCCCTCCATCGGTCAATTAATGGCCTCCTCTACTATCTGCGCAAAATTCCCCTACTAGGCAAGTTCATCCCAGAAAGTCTGTTTAAGGCTTATGGTTTCAAATCCGGCCTCTTCCTGTTCCTGCGTATTGTATCTATTCCTAGTCGCTTTCTGGTCAAGGGATTTTGGTTAACCTTTCACTTTTACCATGCTTCCTATTGGATGAATATTCTGGCCAATGGTCAACTAACTTTCTGGGAAATCCTGCCGAATACTTGGTTTCTTGGCTTTATTTTCTGGTTTTTGTTTATCGGACTAATCTATCGTTTTAGTACAGGATTAGATCCTGTCATATCGAAATCAGACAGAGAATTTATGCAGAATTTCGGCCTGTCCCAGTCCAGCTTTCTGCAAAGTCAACTCTTCATTGAACCAATCTTAGCAAGCATCTATTACATCCCAGCCTTTATCGTTTTTTGCCTGTTGACAAACCAATGGCTGGTCTTTCCCGTCGGCCTGATGACGGTGTTGGCAGGTCACTTAGCTGGTCATGCCCTCAATCGTTGGCTCTTTGAGCATCGTATCTTTACCCGTCGCAATTCTTGGCATTCTTGGCTGTGGATCGCGATTACTGCTGTTTTATATGTTCTGGCTATTGTCTTCCGTAACAGCCTCTCGTTAGGCCTGTTGCTTCCTATTCTCCTTATCCAACCCTTGCTCATTTGGTTTGGCTTTGGCTATTTGAAACAACAAACCGACAATATTGATTACCTCCAGTATTGTATGGACCAATCCTTACAGCTGGATCAGAAAGTCTCTGAACTAACCAAGGGCAATGAGTATACTCGCCAGGGCTTGCAAATGCAGAAAAAAATCGATCTGAATAAGGGAAAGGACCTGTCCAACCTGTCTGGTATGGCTTACTTAAATGCTCTGCTATTTGACCGCCACCGCTCCATTCTTTTTAATAAACTACAATTCCGACTGGGCTTCCTGCTGGCTATCCTTCTCATTTTGGAGGGAATCCGCTGGTTTTATAAGGAAGAATGGCAGCTATCCAATGCCGACTACATCACCCTTCTTCCTTTTTTGTTCATGGTGATGTACGCTGCATCTATGAGCAGGGCTGTTGCGCAGATGGTCTTTGTTAACTGCGATGTGTCCATGCTCCACTATCCATTTTATCGGGAAGCACGGACCATTATTGCTGGTTTTAACTACCGCTTGATTCAGACTGCCAAATTAAATGCCTATTTCTCTGGAAGCCTGTTGCTGGCACTTCTCATTTTTACACGGGCCAATCTGCCTGTCGAAACCTACCTTCTGACTGCTCTGCTATTAACCAGCCTGACAGCCCTTTTCTCCTTCCACGACCTCTTTATCTACTACATCCTCCAGCCTTTTACAAAGGACATGGAGGTCAGCAATCCGCTCTACAAGATTCTCAGCGGAGCTCTCTACTGGCTGGCCTATCTCAATACTCGCATTCAGCTGGGCAGTCAAACCTATATCCTACTAATTTCTTTAGGTATGATAATCTATGTAGCCATAGGTTATTGGATTTTGCTGAAAAAAGCGCCTCAAACTTTCCGATTGAAGGCATAAAAATGCAGCCTCTCGCAAGAGAAGGCTGTTTTGTTTTACCAAATTCCCAAGATCGCCTGCCAAACCAAGGTCAACAGGGTCACACCCAGCCAGCAAACCAGTCCGACCAGGAGAGCAGCTCTGCCATTTTTCACCAAGGCAAGCAGATTGGTCCGCAAGCCAATGGCCGCCATGGCCATGCAAATAAGAAACTTAGACAGGGTTTTGAGCGGGAAGAAAACATCTGCTCCCAATCCAAAGTGACCTGCGATTGTGGTCACCAGACTGGCTAGGATAAAGTACAGAATGAAGGTTGGAAAACCTGCCAAGAGGGACTTCTTGTCTGCCTGAACTCCCTTTCCTCGAGCCTGCCAAATCGCCAAGACCGTGGTAATCGGAATAATGGCTAAGGTTCGCGTCAGCTTGACCGTCACTGCCGTATCCAAGGTCTGATTGCCCAGACCGTAGAGGCTGTCCCAGGTGGCTGCTGTCGCGGTGACCGACGAGGTGTCATTGACCGCCGTTCCGGCGAAAATCCCAAAGGCCTGACCCGAATCGGTCGAAAACCCAAGCCAAGTTGCCAAAGTCGGAAAGACTAGGGCCGCCAAGACATTAAAGAGAAAGATGACCGAGATGGCTTGTGCTACATCTTCATCATCTGCCCGAATAACGGGAGCGGTCGCCGCAATGGCAGAGCCTCCACAGATAGAGGTCCCTACGCCAATCAAGGTCGCCAGCTGAGATGAAACGGGCAACCATTTCCACATCAGAAATGCCAAAATCAAGGCGAAACTGATAGTTGAAAGAATAATCGGAAGTGATTGACGACCGACCGCAAGAACCGCAGACAGGTTCAATCCAAATCCCAAGCAAATCACCGCATACTGCAACATCTTCTTAGAGGTAAAGGTCAAGCCTGGCTCAAACGCATTTTTCCTAGAAACATACGAATGCAGGCTCATCCCGATTAGAAGGGCAAAAACAGGCCCGCCCACTATTGAAACCCAACTTCCTAAGCACTGGCTCACTAAGGCCAGCAGCAAGCAAAGTCCGATACCTCTGGCATTTTCCTTGACCATAAGTCCCTCCTAGAAAAATAGACGGAGCAGAGCGGTTGCCAAAACGCCGACCACTACTGCGAGGAGGATGTTTTTGGTCCTCAGGACCACCAAAAAGGTCGGGAGCAGGGCCAGACTTTCGACAGGGAGAAGGCTGGGGAGTGAGCCGACTTTTTCGTCCGTAATGCTGGACAGGGTCAGGGCGAAGATAATGGTGATGGGGAGGAAGCTGAGGAATTTCACCAATTTTGGAGGCAGGGATTTCTGTTGGGTCAGGACAAAAGGGAGGACCCGCGGCACCCATGTCACCAGGGTAGCCGCTAGAATAATCATCAGAACATTAGTTTTTACCATCTAAAAATACCCCCACAGAGCAACCGATTAGGGTCGCTACCAAGACAGCCACATAGGATGAGACCAGCACAGATAGGCCGACATAGGCTAGACCAACCGCCAGCAAAATCAAGCCGATTTTTTTCAAAGGAATGGTCCGAGCCATAGCCTCCAACTGACCCGAGAAAATGCCGACAAACATAGCAACCAGGGCGAAATCCAAGCCAAACTGCTCAGGATTTGGAATCAAACCGCCAATGAGATTACCCAGAGTGGTAAAGACTACCCAAGAAACGTAGCCAGCAAAATTGTTACCATACATCCAGCTGGGAGCAATCTGCTTGTCTTCAATATGCTTACGGAGCAGCACCGCATAGGACTCGTCCGTCACAAAGGAACCAATCAGGATATTGGAGCCCAGACTATTGCCCTGAAAAATGGTCGTCGCATGCAGGCACATGAGGAAATTGCGCAAGTTGACGAAGAAAACCGTCACCGCAATCGACAGCAAGGGTGCCCCAGCCAAAATCATAGCACAGATAACAAACTGGGCACTCCCTGCATAGACCAAGAGGCTCATCAGGCCCATTTCCACCGCAGAAATACCTGAATTGACCGATACCACACCGCAGGCTAGACCAATACTGGCATAGCCCAGAGCTGTGGGAATAGCATCCCGCAGCCCCTCACGAAAATCCTGTTTTTTCATCTTCTCTCCTTTGAAATCAAGTTATATCATTCTAGTATAGAGGACAAGCCCCCCTCCGTCAATAGAAAAAGGGAGCGGGTAAGAACTCGACTGGTCTAAAAAAGAGTTCCCCTCACTTCCAAACAGTAGGTTCGGGCTAAAATAGTCCACTGGACTATTTTACTCCCACCCCCGCACAGCTCAAACTGTCTGGGAGACAGTTTGAGGTTGGAAATAAGGCAAACTCTGTTCGCAACAATAGTAAAGGTCAGATTTGGAGTGTAAGACACGAATTGCTGAGATTTGCTTCGCAAATCTTATCTCCAACCTTTAACAGTCCACTGGACTGTTAAACCCAATCAACCACTGCGCTGAGATGTTGACACGAACTCTGAGAAGTGTGCCGGGCTTTTTGCCCAGCCCCCCTTCCTTCTTACAAATTTTCAAATGCCAAACTTGGCTTGGCGTTCAAATCCCAACCAGCAAGGTTTCCCTTGTTGTACTCACTGACCGCTGCCAAGGCAATCATGCCAGCATTGTCACCGCAGAGGCGAAGCGGTGGAATGATGACCTCCACATCGGTGATTTCAGCTGCCAACCGCTCTCGTAAGCCCTGATTGGCTGCTACACCGCCCGCTACGACCAAGGTCTTAACAGGGTATTTCTCCAAAGCCTTCTTGGTCTTAGCCATGAGAATATCCATGACACAGGCTTGAAAAGAAGCGGACAGGTCTGCATTGGACAAGGCTTCACCTTTTTGCTGGGCATTGTGGTAGAGGTTGATAAAGGCAGACTTGAGTCCAGAGAAAGAAAATTCCAGATTATCCTCCTTGATCATAGCACGAGGAAAGTCGTAAATGTCCTGCCCCTCATGCGCCAACTCATCAATGACCCGACCAGCTGGGTAGGGTAGCCCCATGACCCGGCCAACCTTATCGTAGGCCTCGCCGACCGCATCATCTCGCGTTTCACCGACAATCTTGTAATCACCCGCTTCTGACACATAGACCAACTCCGTGTGCCCACCGCTGACCAAGAGGGCCAAGAGGGGAAATTCCAATTCCTTAACCGCCCGTGCCGCCATCAAATGCCCTGCCATGTGGTTGACAGGAATGAGCGACAAGCCATTAGCCCAAGCAAAGGCCTTGGCAGCCGAAATCCCGACCAGCAAGGCACCGACCAAGCCAGGTCCGTAGGTCACAGCGACAGCCGTCAGGTCCTCTGCCGTCACCTCCGCCTCCAACAAGGCCTCCTCGATACAGGCCGTAATCACTTCCACATGGTGACGACTGGCCACCTCAGGCACCACCCCACCAAACCGCTGGTGGCTGGCAATCTGGCTGGCAATGACATTGGACAAAAGCTCTGCCTCATTCCGCAAAACAGCCACCGAGGTCTCGTCACACGAGGTCTCAATCGCCAAAATCAATCTATCTTTCATCACGTTCTCTCTTCATTAGCACCGCGTCCTCGACAGGATTACGGTAGTAGTCTTTTCGTTTTCCTATTTTGGTAAAATGCTGGCGTGTATAGAGGGCCTGAGCTGCGCTATTGGACTCCCTCACTTCGAGGAAGATGTCCCCCTCCCAGTCCATCACAGCAGCCATCAGTTGACTGGCGATTCCCAACCTCTGAAAATCAGCCCTGACAGCAATCTGCAAGATTTCCATTTCATCCAGCACCGTCTGAACAACCAAAAATCCAACTAATTCCTGACCCTCATAGGCCAGATAGTAGTCCTCATCCTGACTAGCCATACTGGAGGCAATCTGCTCCAAGGTCCAGGGAGATTGGTCATAGACCGACTGCATAACTGCCAAAACAGCCTCTGCCAGATTTTCCTGACCGTCGTAGTGTTTAATCTCTATCATACACGCTTGATATAACTTTCTGAGCCAGCTTGGTTGTCCTTGAGCCAGTTTTCCTCTGCCTCTACTCGCTTGAGATAGTTGGGCTCAAAGCTGGTGACATCTACTGCTGGCAAGTCTTGACCAAGCACCGCAAGCTGATAGGCAGACGGCAGGCTGGTTTGATACTGGGCAGTTGGCAGAGCTTGCTCGATTTGCTCGATAAAGTTTTCTACTTCTCCGACAAAGGTGATGTTGTCCTTGCCAGACAGGCTAGATAGTAAGTCTTCAAAAGACCAGTAGCGGTCTGGCTCGACTGCTCTGCCATTTTCATAAACACCTGCATAGACGCAGTTACGGCGGGCATCGATGAGGGGAACGACCAGACCCGTCAGGCTAGGCGGAACCAGGGACTGAAGACTGGATAGCCCCACCAAGTCGATCTTGAGGGTGTAGGCCAGGGTCTTGGCAGTCGCCACCGCCACCCGCAGACCCGTGTAGGAGCCAGGCCCCTGAGCGACCACAATCCGCTCCAAGTCTTTGGGCGTCCAGCCCACCTGTGCCACCAAAAAATCGACCACAGGCATGAGGCTGATACTATGATTTTTCTTGACGGCCAGCAGGGTTTCCGCCTGCAAACGACCGTCCTCCACTAAGGCAACCGATAAGGCCTGATTGGAGCTGTCTAAAGCTAGTATTTTCATCTTCTTCTCTTTCTTTTCAATGCTACTCTCTATTGTAAGCTATCTTGACCTTTTTTTCAAATAATGAAAAACCTCCTACAATGAGGAGGTTGAACAACGTATTATTGGCGATAAAAAGGATGATCATACATATCTATACCATGACCAGTAGCAATGCGGTCGTTGTCCTCCACAGTTGCATAGTATGGGTCTTCAACTCCTGCTGGAATAATCTTCATAGCTGCAGAGTATGCCC
Organism: uncultured Streptococcus sp.; assembly: GCA_945864085.1. Lineage (GTDB taxonomy): Bacteria > Bacillota > Bacilli > Lactobacillales > Streptococcaceae > Streptococcus. The sequence continues at coordinate 24,114 of CAMBAD010000013.1, read as the reverse complement.
CTGAAGCAATATCGGCATGTATAACCGAATCCTTAACAGAATGAACACTGATAGTGAAGACTTCATTAGAATCAGCGAAACGGGCAACCCCATTTGCCTCAACTGTCAACACTTTTCCTTCGCTATTACTCCAAGTGCCTACAATACTCGAGAAATCCCCATTTGCTATAGAATCACTAAGAATAGATGATGCGCCTGCAGGCGTTGACTGTGTTCCCGCATTGGTCTGAGTTTCTGTCCCTGTTTCACCGCTGTTACTGGAGTTAACTTGTTCTCCCGATTTTTCGGTTGTCTGTTCAGCATTACCACTTGAGGCAGATGTACTCGAACTCTCGGTCGAACTTGCAGAAACTGACTGACTGCTACTGCTGGACGCACTCGTCGCTGTAGAACTTGACCGACTTTGATTGCACCCACCCAGCAACAATACCGAACTCAGCAACAAACTTGTAAGTAACATTGATTTTTTCATTGTATAATTCCTCCTAAAACATTAAGTGATGGTAATATATCGACGATTACCAGAGAATGAAATATAAGAAATCCAATATCGGCCATCTGAGAAAAGAACTTTGTCATAATTAACCCTTTCACCAACTTCATAAAAAGCAATGTCTGGAGAATTAACTTTGGCTTCATTCTTAATACCTGATCGTTTAGAGAAAGTATAACTTCCACTATTTGGAATAGAAGGTCGGATGGTTGATTTTACAACTGTAGTAGCGCTTCCTGCAAATGACAACTGATCATCACTTTGCACATAATACATGTGAATTAGGTATTGACCTTGACTATTCTTATGATTAGTAGCTTTCACAGAGACCTTATATGTACCATCTTCCTGACGAGCCGCTACATACCACACTATATCGTCCTGACCATTATTGTCTGACCACACTGGCACCCTAACTTCTTTCACTCCTTTAGGATGTGAAACATCGCGAATCACAATATCAAACGAACCCAAGTTGTCATCTTTATTCTGAATTGTTATTGTACCTGTTGGAGCACCAACTGGAGCAGATTGTTCAGAAATAGTTGTTGTTGTTCCACCAACTCCCACTTGTTGACCATTATCAACAACGTAATATAAGTGGATATGATATTCTCCCCGATCATTTTTATGATTCGCGATATTGATAGTCGTTTTATAATCACCATTCCCTTGACGAGTTGCTTTATACCAAATCAAGTCATCCTGACCGCCATTTGTGGACCACACTGGAATTTGTACTTCTTTTAATCCAACATTACTTGAAGCATCCCTGACAACAACTTCAAAGACCCCTTCACGCTCATTTTTATTCTGGATATGGATATTCCCCGATACTACAGGCTTTGCTGGTGCCGCTAGTTGTTTGACTGCAATATAACGGCGATTTCCCGAATGCGAAATATAAGAAATCCATTGATGATTATCCGCTTTTAAAGTTCTATCATAATTAACAACCTCCCCTATTTCATAAAAGGCAATATCTGGACTAGAAATTTTGGGTTCATTTTTTACACCTAGACGACTAGCAAAGCGATAAACACCCGAAGCAGGTAGATCGCCACTTTCCTCTGGTCCTGACGGATTTCCAACTTGTGAACTAGATAAATCTTTAAAATGGATATATCCTGTAAATGCGGTTCTTGACACAGTTCTCGTATTATAGACATATCTTCGTCCATAATTGTATTCCTCAACAGTAACAGAATCGCCAGAAACATTTGCTACCCATGCTACATGCCCATATCCTCCACTACTATCAAAAGCTACAGCACCTGGCATAGGAACATTATCTACACGATAGCCCATTTGTCGTGCAGTTTCTCCCCACTGTCCTGCATTCCCCATCGCTCTTGGAACATTAAATTGATTAACTTTTGATAAACGATGAGCAACGAAAGAAGTACAGTAACTCTTATAATAGCCCCAAGGATCTACTTCATCTATCTTATTTTTCCAGTTCTCCGGATAATCATCTCCAATGATGTTCGATGAGTTTATGCTCCTCAAAGCTGTACGACCTGTACGGATACTTTTTTGTTTCAATTTATTTTCTGAGACTGTTTCCAGAACTAATGAATCAACCACACCTTCTGATTCTGTACTGAACGATAACGCAAATGCCTCATCCTTTGCTAGGGATTCTATCTCCGATTCTATCGTTTTACTTGCAATAGTCGTGCGTCCTTCATCACCACTATCTTGTTTCAATGTATTTTCTGGTACTATTTCCAAAGCTAGTGAATTTTCAACACCTTTAAATTCCGCATTAGACGATGTTGCAAATAAGTCAGCACCTGTTTTAGATTCTTCTTCTGAAGCTACACCTAGCACTGTACTTGTAGTGTCATCGATTTTTATATTTATATCTGTATGTGCTAGTGAAGCCTCCTCCTCTGGATTAGCAGCTACATCACCTAGAATTTCTTCAGTTATTCCTTCCCCTATCAAATCGCTACTTTCTGCAGACACAGCGTCTATTTGTTCTTTCAAAGGGGATTCTATTACTGCTGAAATCGTTTCTGCAGATAAGCCATCTTGCTTTGTAGCGATGATAGAAAAACCATCATTCCCAATTTCTTCAGCAGCAACAACAGATGTTCCTAAGAACATACAAGATAATAGTACAGACGCAACTCCTATCGCATATTTCCTAAGAGAGAAACGTTGAACCGATTGAGAAAAATGAAAAAGTTTCATAGTATGTTACCTCCTAAGTTTAGTTTAAAACGTTTTTCATATCACCATTCTAACAAACAATAACTAGACTTCTATCTATTTGCAGATATGTAAGCATTTTAAATACAAATTACATATTTGCAAGTTAATAAACAGCCAGAAAGAATCTGATATAATAAAAACAAAAACGAGGTACAAGCCCATGAAAAAGAAAGTTACATATGTTATTCTCGCTATCTCACTGTCACTTCCATTTGTAATTGATGCCCTATCTAAATCACTTCCTCCCGTTCCTGTCACTTTTCATTTATAACTCTTAAAAAATGTACTCGGATAATCGAAGCTGTTTGTTCGTCTACCACCTCGCTGATAGATTGTATATAGGCTTCGATTATTTCTTTTTCTTTAGTGGAACGATTATTTTGGATGTAAACCAGCAATAAACGGCAATATCGTACCATTATTTTCAAGAAAACATCTTTAAATCCAGTCATAGAAATGAGTTTATCCAAGTAATAAGAAACTTGATGGTAAATTCCTCTCTCAAATAACTCCGATATTGTATTTAAAATCGTAATTTTTATAAGTTCTTGGTGTTTTCTAAGTTTATTAAAAGACTTTCCTTCCTTACACAAGTCATAAGCAAAATCCAGCAATAACCTATCATTCAACAACATTTGTGCATTCATAAACAAATACAACTCAAAACTTGTCCACTCCTCAATGGCAAAGAGGTATTCAGATAAAAACTTCCTGTCCTCCTCGTCAAAGTCAGATTGGCCATCTAAGGCAGCTAGCGCCACTTTAATGACAATCTCATTTAATCTGGCATAGAGTTCGCCCTCAGCTTTCAAGAGGTCTGACTCCAACAAAGCCTGCAGCCCATCCCTATCTTGTTGGTAATACAAATCTGAAATCAGATTAGCCAGCTCGATATGAGGCGCCTCCTTATACCCATGGTATTTATAGGTAAATTCCTCCATGGTCATGTTAATCCCCTCAACCGCCTGAATCAATTTATCCGCTGCCAACATAGACTTGCCCGACTCAAAGCGTGACAACTGGGCTGCTGTAAAGTCTCCACCGACAACATCCTTTTGCTTGACCAAGCGAGACCGACGGAGGTCCTTGTAAAATTCCCCGAGACCTATTTGTGGTGTAGTTCTCATAGCCGTCCCCCTCTCATTTTTACCAAGAAAATATATCCTATCACTATCATAATAAACTTTTATATTTTTGTCAACTTCATATATTAAGCACAAGTGAATACCACTGGTTTCTGAAAACCATTACAGCTTTCATTTTCCTATCAATTCCTTTTACCAATACCATTTTTATGATATAATGAAGAGTAACAATTAGACTGAATAAATTGACAACTCGAAAAAATTGAATAGACTGTACCAGACAACCACCTGTTTGGGGCTTTTTTCATAGTTGCCAGTCAAAAAGAAAGGAACCATACTACACATGATTTATAAAGTATTTTACCAAGAAACAAAAGACCGCAGCCCACGCCGTGAGCAAACGCGCTCACTCTACGTTGAAGTTGACGCGGCCAGCGAACTAGAAGGCCGAATCAAAGTAAGAGAATGGTTAGAGCTGACCTATCCTGAGTACAACATCGAATTTATCGACAGACTAAAGGAAAAGCACTTAGAGTACGAACAAACTCATGCGGACTTCAAGCCTGAGAGGATCTAATCTATGTCATCAGTCAATCTAAAACCTCATGAAGTTGGCGTCTTTGCTATCGGTGGTTTGGGAGAAATCGGGAAAAATACCTACGGTATCGAATACAAGGATGAAATCCTCATCGTCGATGCCGGAATCAAATTCCCCGAAGATGACCTCTTGGGTATCGACTACGTTATTCCAGACTACTCTTACATCGTTGAAAACCTAGACCGCGTCAAGGGGCTGGTTATTACCCACGGGCACGAAGACCATATCGGCGGCATCCCCTTCCTGCTCAAACAGGCAAATGTCCCAATCTACGCAGGTCCCCTTGCCCTCGCCCTTATCCGCGGAAAATTGGAAGAACATGGTCTCCTTCGCGATGCAACATTACACGAAATCAACCATAATACCCAACTGACCTTCAAGCAACTCAAGGTCAGCTTCTTCCGCACCACCCACTCCATCCCAGAACCACTGGGAGTGGTCATTGATACTCCCCAAGGAAAAATCGTTTGTACAGGCGACTTCAAGTTTGACTTCACGCCAGTTGGCGAGCCCGCAGACTTGCACCGCATGGCAGCCCTCGGTGAAGAAGGCGTCCTCTGCCTCCTCTCTGATTCAACCAACGCAGAAGTTCCAACCTTTACCAACTCGGAAAAAGTGGTTGGCCAGTCCATTATGAAACTAATTGAAGGCATCCACGGACGGATTATCTTTGCCTCCTTTGCCTCCAACATTTTCCGTCTCCAGCAGGCGGCGGACGCGGCGGTCAAGACCGGACGCAAAATCGCTGTTTTTGGCCGCTCCATGGAAAAAGCCATGGTTAACGGCATCGAGCTAGGCTACATCAAGGTTCCCAAAGATACCTTTATCGAGCCAAACGAAATCAAAGAATACCCTGCCAGCGAAATTATGATTCTCTGTACGGGTAGCCAAGGTGAGCCAATGGCAGCCCTATCACGCATCGCCCACGGCACTCACCGTCAGGTCCAACTCCAGCCCGGCGACACGGTCATCTTCTCGTCCAGCCCAATTCCGGGAAATACCACAGGTGTTAACAAACTCATCAATATCCTGATTGAAGCCGGTGTTGATGTCATTCACGGTAAGATTAACAACATCCATACATCCGGACACGGTGGCCAGCAGGAACAAAAACTCATGCTCCGCCTCATCAAGCCAAAATACTTCATGCCTGTCCACGGCGAATACCGCATGCAAAAAATCCATGCCAGCCTAGCAGTTGATACAGGCGTTCCCAAAGACAACATCTTCATCATGGAAAACGGTGATGTCCTAGCCCTGACCAAGAATTCTGCCCGCATTGCAGGCCAGTTCAACGCCCAGGACATCTATGTTGACGGAAATCGTATCGGTGAAATCGGTGCAGCTGTCCTCAAAGACCGCCGCGACCTGTCCGAAGACGGAGTTGTCCTTGCCGTCGCAACCGTAGACTTCAAGTCCAAGATGATACTGGCTGGACCAGATATCCTCAGCCGCGGCTTTGTCTACATGCGTGAATCAGGCGACTTGATCCGCGAAAGCCAACGCGTCCTCTTCAATGCCATTCGCGTTGCTATGAGAAATAAAGACGCCAATATTCAAACTGTCAACGGTGCCATCGTCAATGCCCTACGACCATTCCTATACGAAAAAACCGAACGTGAGCCAATCATTATTCCGATGATACTCACCCCCGATAAATAAAAAATCAAGCGAGGACTCTAGGGTTCTCGCTTTGTCATTATCCCGTCCGTCAACCAGTCTAAAGAACCTTTGTACTCCCTTTGCCACCTTGTCTTTTCCCGAGCGATAGCAACTGGCCCAACCTTGAACCGAAAAGAGTTAAATCAGTTTTCAACTCCCCCTTATATTTCCGTTGAAATAAGAAACATCTTTATCCGTGACCTACTTTCGCTTTGAAAGTCCTACAACCTCTTAATAAAATGATACTTGGTAACACCTTTTCGAGGGACATCATCAAGAGAAGCATACATCTCATAAGCCAGTTTTAGATAAAAATCTTTGGCTTGATAGGACTTGGTCGACAAGGTGATAGTGCTGACTCCCTTATCACGCGCCACAGACTCCAGTTCCCTGATTAGCTCTGAACCCAAGCCTTGACCTCGATAAGGCTCTGCAACGACCAGAGCCTTGATATGAATATTCTCTAAAATCTTCTGCGCATGGAGCAAGCCCTGCACCTCTCCATCTTTTTCCCGAGTCAGATAAAAATCTTCCGGCTCCAGCTCGTCCCTATCTACCGCTCCAAAGTGAGCTTGGTATTGTCGGTAAAAGACTTCTCGAACCAAATCCTCTTGCTTCATTCTCTAGCCTCCCTGTAAAGAAAAGAGCTGTTTCCCCAGCTCCACTTATTAATACAAATCCAAATAATTATCAATTTCCCATTGCGAAACGTAGGTTGCATAGCTTGCCCACTCGATTTTCTTCGCCTCTACAAAGTTTGTGTAGATATGGTCACCTAAGGCTGCACGAACCACTTTATCCTTACGAAGAGCTTTGAGAGCGTTGCGGAGAGTTGACGGAAGGTCTGTAATTCCTGCCTCGCGACGCTGCTCGTCAGACATTGCATAGATATTGGTTTCCACTGGAGCTGGGGCCTCAATCTTGTTTTCAATACCTTCAAGACCAACTTCCAAGAGGACAGCCATCGCCAAATAAGGATTGGCAGTTGGGTCAACCGAACGCAATTCCAAACGAGTACCCATGCCACGTGAAGCTGGTACACGAACCAACGGTGAACGGTTTTTGCCTGCCCATGCAATATATACAGGAGCTTCAAAGCCTGGTACCAAGCGCTTGTAAGAGTTAACCGTTGGGTTGGTAATAGCTGTGTAGTTATAGGCATGTTTAATCAAGCCACCCAAGAAGTAATAGGCTGTATCTGACAACTGCATGCCACGAGGATCTTCTGGATCAAAGAAGGCATTATTCCCATCTTTGTCAAACAAAGACATATTACAGTGCATACCTGAACCCGCAATACCATATTTTGGTTTCGCCATGAAGGTTGCATACATACCATGCTTGCGAGCGATTGTCTTCACAACCAACTTGAAGAGCTGAATCTTATCGCAGGCACTTAAAACATCATCATATTTAAAGTCAATCTCATGCTGACCAACAGCACACTCATGGTGACTAGCTTCGACTTCAAAGCCCATTTGTGTCAAGACATTGACAATCTCACGACGGGTATTGTCTGCCAAATCCGTTGGTGCCAAGTCAAAATAACCACCCTTGTCATTCACCTCAAGCGTTGGATTCCCATGCTCATCCATCTTGAAGAGGAAGAACTCTGGCTCAGGACCCAAGTTAAAGGAAGAAAAGCCCAACTCTTCCATGTGACGAAGAGCTTTTTTCAGGTTTCCACGCGGATCCCCCGCAAAAGGTTCACCAGCAGTCGTATACACATCACAAATCAATCCTGCCACAGAGCCATTTTCATCGCCCCAAGGGAAAATAGTCCAGGTATTCAAATCTGGGTAAAGGTACATGTCTGACTCGTTGATACGGACAAATCCTTCGATTGATGAGCCATCAAACATGACCTTATTGGACAAGACTTTATCCACCTGCTCATCTGTCGCAGGAATTTCAACGTTTTTCATGATTCCCATGATGTCTGTGAACATGAGACGTAGGAAGGTAACGTTTTTCTCTTTAATGTCGCGTTTAATATCTGCTACTGTGATTGCCATTGATTTCTCCTCTATTGTAAAAATGTATGACCCTTCGTTCTAAGATGAACGAAAAATGGAACTTGGACTGGAAAATCGTCCTTGTCGACTGAATTCATCATGCAAGATACGGCGAACATCCTCATCCGTCAAGGTTTTTTGCACCTCTTGGGCTGTTTCCCTAGCCTTACGATTTGCATATTCTTTTTTGATGGCCGCTATATTGAGGCCCTCATCTAAGAAATCCTTGATTTCTAGGAGTAAGTCCATATCATTTAGAGAATACAAGCGACGATTTCCTTCATTGCGATCGGGCTTAATCAAGCCCTGATCTTCATAGTAACGAATTTGGCGCGCAGTTAAGTCTGTCAATTTCATTACACTACCAATGGGAAAAATAGCCAAGGAACGACGGAACTCTTTTTCTCTCATAATGAACTCCTTTCTGCCCACTATTATAGGGGAAAATAAAGGAGGCGTCAAGTCGGTATGTCAGATTTTCTGACATGATTCACTTCTGGAAGCGTTTTTTTATTTGATTGACATCATAATTCACTAACATTGCAACAAAGACGCCAATAAATGTCTCAAAAACACGAATAAAGACATACTGAATCGTGTTTCCAGAAGGAACTGCCAAGGAAATAATCAGCATGGCTGAAACACCTCCGATAACCCCCGCCTTATTATTCATCGCAACATTGGTCATAATGGTCAACATGACACAGACAGGCACGAACAACAGAGTCACCAAAAAATGATCCTTGAGCGCACTGTCTATCAGGAAATAGACAAGAGCATAGAAGCCCCCAATCGAATTTCCCAATATACGAGACGCTCCAAAATGAACACTCTGATCAAAATCCTCGCGCAAACTAAACACCGCTGTCAGGGCCGCAATCTGCACCCCCTCCCACTTGAACAAACCAAATAACAGGATGACTAAAAAGACGGCCAGACCCGACTTAAACGTCCTCATACCCAACTTGAATTCTTTGATGTTAAATTTATTTTTCTTGAACATACTTCTATTCTAACATGATTTTGCAAAAAGTATAATGGATAATCATATAAAATAAATGAAAATATACTATCGAGATTACGAGGCCTGAGGTATTGTCCTTTTTACAAGTCCTGGCAAGACTTTTCACCTTTCCAGACTTTCTAACTCGCTATGCTTCGTAGAAATTCTACGCAATACACAAAATGCAACGGAAATCCGTTGCATTTTAGCCTTTACCTAGGCTGATTTTCTAAACTCACTATGTTCGTAGAAAACCTAGCCTATGCACTAGAAAAGAGCTGGTTGCCCAACTCTTTTCGTTGTATATCTTTCATGCGCAGTAGCTGAACGGCAGTTCACTTCGCTACGCTTGTGACCAAGATTCAGCCTTGCGGGGTTCAAATAGTCCAGTGGACTATTTGAAGTTGTTACCCAATAAAAACAACGTGACAAGCTACGGAATCATTTTTGACAGAAGCTTCGCTTCTTCTATTTCCAACCTCAAAATATCTCCCAGATATTTTGAGCTGACTTACCGCCTATTTTTCAGTCAATGCTGCACCTTGCTAGATTTTCTAACTCGCTTAGCTTCGTAGAAAACCTAGCCTATGCACTAGAAAAGAGCTGGTTGCCCAACTCTTTTCGTTGTATATCTTTCATGCGCAGTAGCTGAACGGCAGTTCACTTCGCTACGCTTGTGACCAAGATTCAGCCTTGCGGGGTTCAAATAGTCCAGTGGACTATTTGAAGTTGTTACCCAATAAAAACAACGTGACAAGCTACGGAATCATTTTTGACAGAAGCTTCGCTTCTTCTATTTCCAACCTCAAAATATCTCCCAGATATTTTGAGCTGACTTACCGCCTATTTTTCAGTCAATGCTGCACCTTGCTAGATTTTCTAACTCGCTTAGCTTCGTAGAAATTCTACGCAATGTACCAGAAAAGAGTTGGTTGCCCAACTCTTTTCGTCGCAAGTTTTTACTTTTCAGTAAGAGCTGCAAGACCAGGCAATACTTTACCTTCTAACAACTCCATAGATGCACCACCACCTGTTGAAATCCATGAGAACTTGTCTGCACGGCCAAGGTTGATAGCTGCTGCTGCTGAATCACCACCACCGATGATTGATTTCACACCTGGTTGCTTCACGATAGCGTCCATTACACCGATTGTACCTGCTTGGAAGTCTGGGTTTTCAAAGACACCCATTGGGCCATTCCATACAACTGTTTTGGCACCAGTCAAAGCTTCGTCAAACTTAGCGATAGATTTTGGACCGATGTCAAGACCGAGGAAGCCTTCTGATACTGCTTCACCTTCTGTGTCACGAACCACATCGTAACCTGCAAAAGCATTTGCTTCTTTTGAGTCAACTGGCAGGATTAGTTTGCCATTTGATTTTTCAAGCAGTTCTTTGGCGATGTCCAACTTGTCTTCTTCCACCAGTGAGTTACCGATTTCGATACCTTGTGCCTTGTAGAAGGTGTAGGTCATACCACCACCGATAAGAACTTTGTCAGCTTTTTCAAGAAGGTTTTCGATAACACCGATTTTATCTGAAACTTTTGAACCGCCAAGGATTGCCACAAATGGACGCTCTGGAGTTTCAACAGCTTCTTGGATGTAAGCAATTTCGTTTTCCAAAAGGAAACCAGCTACTGCTTTTTCTACGTTTGCTGAGATACCAACGTTTGACGCGTGTGCACGGTGTGCAGTACCAAATGCGTCGTTGACGAAGATACCATCACCAAGTGAAGCCCAGTATTTACCAAGTTCTTCATCATTTTTAGATTCTTTCTTACCGTCAACATCTTCGAAACGAGTGTTTTCAACAAGAAGAACTTGACCGTCTTCCAAAGCGTTGATTGCAGCTTCCAATTCAGCACCGCGCGTAGCGCCTGCTACGAAAGCAACCTCTTGACCTAATTTAGCTGCCAAGTCAGCTGCCACTGGAGCCAATGATTTACCTTCTTTATCAGCTTCTTCTTTTACACGACCAAGGTGAGAGAAGAGGATAGCACGTCCGCCTTGCTCAAGGATGTACTTGATTGTTGGAAGGGCCGCAGTAATACGGTTATCGTTTGTGATAACGCCGTCTTTCAAAGGCACGTTAAAGTCCACACGGACAAGAACTTTTTTGCCTTTCAATTCTACATCTTTAACAGTCAATTTTGCCATTAGATAAACTCCTTATATAATATTTACCCATCTATTGTACCATATTTCTCTTTATTTTGCTTCTATAAATAAATTTTTAGCTTATTCTCCGAACAAAATAGCACTTCTTCAGAAAGTCCGATCGCATTAAAAAAGAGGCCGAAGCCTCTTTGATTTTCACTAAGGATTATTTAGCGATTTTTGCGAAGTACTCAAGAGTACGAACAAGTTGAGCAGTGTAAGACATTTCGTTGTCGTACCAAGATACAACTTTCACCAACTGCTCACCGTCAACTTCAAGAACTTTAGTTTGAGTAGCATCGAACAATGAACCGTAAGAGATACCTACGATGTCTGAAGAAACGATTTGGTCTTCAGTGTAACCGTAAGATTCAGTAGCAGCAGCTTTCATTGCAGCGTTTACTTCTTCAGCAGTTACTTTCTTGTTCAATGTTGCAACCAACTCAGTTACAGATCCTGTTGGAACTGGAACACGTTGTGCAGCACCGTCAAGTTTACCGTTCAATTCTGGGATTACCAAGCCGATAGCTTTAGCAGCACCAGTTGAGTTAGGAACGATGTTTGCAGCAGCAGCACGAGCACGACGAAGGTCACCACCACGGTGTGGTCCGTCAAGAACCATTTGGTCACCAGTGTAACCGTGGATTGTAGTCATCAAACCTTTTTGAACGCCAAATGCATCGTGAAGAGCTTTAGCCATTGGAGCCAAACAGTTTGTAGTACATGAAGCACCTGAGATAACTGTTTCAGTACCATCAAGGATGTCGTGGTTAGTGTTGAACACGATAGTCTTAACATCGTTTCCGCCAGGTGCAGTGATAACAACTTTCTTAGCACCGTTAGCGTGGATGTGTTGCTCAGCAGCAGCTTTAGATGTGAAGAAACCAGTTGCTTCCAATACGATTTCTACGCCGTCAGCAGCCCAGTCAATTTTGCCTGGCTCACGCTCAGCAGAAACCTTAACGAATTTACCGTTAACTTCAAAACCACCGTCCTTCACTTCCACAGTACCGTCGAAACGACCTTGAGTTGTGTCGTATTTCAACAAGTGTGCAAGCATTGCTGGATCTGTAAGGTCGTTGATACGAGTAACTTCAACACCTTCAACGTTTTGGATACGACGGAAAGCAAGACGACCGATACGTCCGAAACCGTTAATACCAACTTTAACTACCATTTATGATTTCCTCCTTATGAAAATCGAGTTGATTTTTTAAAAGGCAAGCCTTTTAATCCTTTTGTGAAAATTGTAACTTGTAGACTTACAAGTAAGTTTTCAACGCTTTTATTATATAACTATTTAACAAAAATTGCAAGCTTTTGTCGTCCATTGTTCGGTTCAGGCCACCGAGCTGATGACGATTTTATTGTTGTATTTTATTAGACGCTAAAACCCGTCACAGATAGAATGACGGCACTTTTATAGTCTTTTAGTTTACTTTTAGTACTAGGCAACGAGCTGCAGACAGTACTGGAGTACGGCAAGAAGTAATAAAAGAAAAACTAAATGACTATAGTTCGTGGATAGCAGCGCTCTACATCAGACTACTGTTGATACTGACAACAAAGAAAAAAGATTGAAGAAAATCGTCCAAATGGACTTTTTCTTCAATCTGAAAGGCTAGGCAGCCTCCATAATTATTAGGCTCTACCGCTTTTCGCGATAATATCTTCTTGTACTGACTTAGGTACATCTTCGTAGTGGTCAAATACCATCATGAAGGTACCGCGACCTTGAGTTGCTGAACGAAGTACAGTTGCGTAACCGAACATTTCGGCAAGTGGTACATAAGCACGAACGATTTGTGTGTTACCACGAGCTTCCATACCGTCAACGCGACCACGACGTGCAGTAACGTGACCCATAACGTCACCAAGGTTGTCTTCTGGTGCAGTGATGGTTACAAGCATCATTGGCTCAAGGATAGTTGGTTGAGCTGATTTAGCTGCTTCTTTAAGGGCAAGAGATGCTGCCACTTTGAAGGCTGTTTCAGATGAGTCGACATCGTGGTATGAACCATCGTAAAGCTTCGCTTTGACATCAACGATTGGGTAACCAGCAAGTACACCGTTAGCCATAGATTCTACGAGACCTTTTTCAACCGCTGGGATGAATTCACGTGGAACCACACCACCGACGATAGCGTTCTCGAACTCGAAACCTTTACCTTCTTCGTTTGGTGTGAATTCGATCCAAACATCACCGAATTGACCTTTACCACCAGACTGGCGTTTGAAGAAACCACGAGCTTGTGTAGAAGCACGGAAGGTTTCACGGTAAGATACTTGAGGAGCACCTACGTTTGCTTCAACCTTGAATTCACGACGCATACGGTCAACAAGGACATCCAAGTGCAACTCACCCATACCAGAGATAACTGTTTCACCAGTTTCAACGTTTGTTTCAACGCGGAATGTTGGATCTTCTTCAGCCAATTTAGAAAGGGCGATACCCATCTTGTCTTGGTCAGCTTTAGACTTAGGCTCAACCATCAACTGGATAACTGGTTCTGGAACGTGGATTGACTCAAGGATTACTTTCGCTTTTTCATCTGTCAATGAGTCACCAGTTGTTGTATCTTTCAAACCAACCGCAGCGGCGATGTCACCAGCGTAAACAGTTTCAATTTCTTGACGGCTGTTTGCGTGCATTTGAAGGATACGTCCGATACGCTCACGTTTACCTTTAGAAGTGTTCAATACGTATGAACCGCTGTTAAGGACACCTGAGTAAACACGGAAGAATGTCAAACGACCTACGAATGGGTCAGTCATGATCTTGAAGGCAAGAGCTGCAAATGGCTCTTCATCAGAAGCATGACGCTCTTCTTCAGCATCTGTATCTGGGTTGATACCTTTGATAGCAGGGATATCAAGTGGGCTTGGAAGGTAGTCAATAACCGCATCAAGCATCAATTGACCACCTTTGTTTTGAAGGCTGAACCACACAATACTGGGAAGAATTCAACGTTGATAGTCGCTTTACGGATACCCGCTTTCAGTTCTTCATTTGTGATCTCTTCACCTTCAAGGTATTTCATCATGAGTTCTTCATCAGTTTCTGCAACTGCTTCCACCAATTTTTCACGATACTCTTCTGCTTGCTCAAGGTATTCAGCTGGGATGTCTTCTTCAAGAATGTCTGTGCCAAGGTCGTTGGTGTAGATTTCAGCCTTCATCTTGATCAAGTCAATGATGCCGCGGAAGTCATCTTCTGAACCGATTGGCAATTGGATTGGGTGAGCATTTGCTTGAAGACGCTCATGAAGTGTGCTTACTGAGTAAAGGAAGTCAGCACCGATCTTATCCATCTTGTTAGCGAATACGATACGAGGAACTCCGTATTCAGTTGCTTGACGCCATACTGTTTCAGTTTGTGGCTCAACACCTGATTGAGAGTCAAGAACGGTAACCGCACCATCAAGAACGCGAAGAGAGCGTTGTACTTCGATGGTGAAGTCAACGTGTCCTGGTGTGTCGATGATGTTTACGCGGTGATTGTTCCATTGAGCAGTTGTCGCAGCAGATGTGATAGTGATACCACGCTCTTGCTCTTGCTCCATCCAGTCCATTTGTGATGCACCTTCGTGAGTTTCACCGATTTTGTGGATTTTACCAGTGTAGTAAAGAATACGCTCAGTTGTCGTTGTTTTACCCGCGTCAACGTGCGCCATGATACCGATATTACGAGTTTTTTCTAATGAAAATTCGCGTGCCATGAGGTTTGTTCTCCTATATTTTTTGTTTTACAGTTTATTATACCATATTTTAAGAAAAGCGAGTGGGCAAGTCCCACCCGCTTGATTTTAAACTAATGGTGTGAAGTGGATGGGGCAAGCCCCAATCCGATTTTGTGATGGTTGAACGAGAAGTTGGTACCATAATCTCAATTGATTTATGTAGAACTGACTTAACGTCCTCACATCTTAATTGAACTCGGACTAAACGCTTTGCAAAAAAGAGACGCAATTGTTTTGGCTTTAGCCAATTACAAGTGTGGCTACCTTTTGGTGTAAATCCTCCTAGAGTCCACAGACTCTTCGTCGCTTTTCCTATTTTTGCTATGCGTTTTATACGCCCTCGTATCTTAATTAGTTGAGTTCGGACTAAAAATTCTGGAAAAAAGATAAATCTTCCTTGGACCTTAAGGCCCTTCGTCTGATTTCCTATTTTTCCTTGAATTTTCTTAACGTCCTCACATCCTATCTTAGTTGAATTTTAGCTACAAATGTCTGCCAAAAGACAAAATCTCCTAGAAACTGAAGTTTCTTCGTCGCTTTTCCTATTTTGGCTAGCATTTGCTTAACGCTAAAATATCCTATTTTACCAGCGGAAGTGTGCGAATGCGCGGTTAGCTTCAGCCATACGGTGGGTGTCTTCACGTTTCTTAACAGCCGCACCTGTGTTGTTAGCTGCATCCATGATTTCTTTCGCAAGGCGATCAACCATTGTATGCTCACCACGGTTACGAGCGATGGTTACCAACCAACGAAGACCAAGTGTAGTACGACGCTCTGGACGAACTTCAACTGGAACTTGGTAGTTAGAACCGCCGACACGGCGTGCACGTACTTCCAGTACAGGCATGATGTTTTCCATTGCTGTTTCAAACACTTCAAGTGCATCGTTACCAGTTGCTTCTTTGATTTGATCAAAAGCACCGTAAACGATTGATGCAGCAGTACCACGTTTACCGTCCAACATAACACGGTTGATCAAACGAGTTACCAATTTTGAGTTATACAATGGATCTGGCAATACTTCGCGCTTAGGCGCTTGATTTTTACGACTCATTTATATTTCCCCTTTCTTAACCTTTTGGACGTTTTGTACCGTATTTAGAACGGCCTTGCTTACGGTCGTTAACACCTGCAGTATCAAGTGCACCACGAACGATATGGTAACGTACCCCTGGAAGGTCTTTTACACGTCCACCGCGAAGAAGAACGACACTGTGCTCTTGCAAGTTGTGGCCGATACCTGGGATGTAGGCAGTTACTTCGATCAAGTTGCTCAAACGTACACGGGCAAATTTACGAAGGGCTGAGTTAGGTTTTTTAGGTGTCATAGTTCCGACACGAGTCGCAACACCACGTTTTTGTGGTGAAGAAACGTTTGTTTGAACTTTTTTACGGCTGTTGTAGCCAACGTTCAAAGCTGGTGATTTAGATTTTTCTACTTTAGACTTGCGTGGTTTGCGAACCAACTGGTTAATTGTAGGCATCTACATTCTCCTGTATATATTTTTATTTTTGGTTGCTCTGGCACTTGGTGACAGCCCAGAACTGCGTGTACTTTTGCAACATTTGTCAGCACGTCTCTGTACACTTTTGAGAGACCAAAAGTAAAAAGTACCGTTTATCATAGTACCATAAACAAAACCTCTTGTCAAATAGATATGGCCGAAATTTCGTGTCTTTCCCTGCTTTTTTTAATTCTTTCATCAGGCAAGCCGGGCCAATATCAAATCATTTGCTGTGAAACGAACTCCCAGAGGCTCTCAAGCAAGAATGATATAGTCTTTTAGTTTACTTTTAGTACTAGGCAACGAGCTGCAGGCAGTACTGGAGTACGGCAAAGCGAGTTAACGAAGTAATAAAAGAAAAACTAAACGACTATACCAGCACAAAAGCACAGCCTAATGACTATGCTTGCATGATTCTATTAGTAACCCATGCCCATTCCATCCATGCCTGCTGGCATAGCTGGTGCTGCTGGTTCTGGTTTGTTGGCAACAACAGCTTCGGTGGTCAAGATGAGGCTAGCCACTGAGGCTGCATTTTGCAGGGCTGAACGAGTCACCTTAACGGGATCGATGATTCCTGCTTCAATCATGTTGACCCACTCGCCTGTTGCGGCGTTGAAGCCTGTTCCCAACTCTGAGTTCTTCAGTTTATCAATGATAACCGAGCCTTCGTAGCCGGCATTGTAGGCAATTTGTCGAACTGGTTCTTCCAGAGCCCGAAGGACAATCTTGCGTCCAGTTTCTTCATCTCCTGAAAGGTTCAACTGCGCCAGACTATCGATGACGTTGACCAGAGCGGTACCGCCACCTGATACGATTCCTTCCTCTACTGCTGCGCGGGTAGCATTGAGGGCGTCTTCGATACGAAGTTTCATTTCTTTCAACTCGGTTTCCGTAGCTGCACCGACCTTGATTACAGCGACACCGCCTGCCAATTTAGCCAAGCGTTCTTGCAATTTTTCACGGTCAAACTCGGAAGTTGTCACTTCAATCTGTGACTTAATCACTGCTACACGGTTAGCAATAGCTTCTGGATTGCTTGCTCCTTCAACGATTGTTGTGTGATCCTTGTCCACCGCTACCTTGGCAGCCTGACCAAGCGCTTCAATGGTTGCGTCCTTGAGTTCCAGACCAAGATCTTCTGTGATGACCGTTCCGCCCGTCAAGATAGCAATGTCTTCCAACATAGCCTTGCGACGGTCACCAAAACCTGGCGCCTTAACAGCAACAACATTAAAGGTACCACGAATCTTGTTGAGAACAAGTGTTGGCAGTGCTTCACCATCTACATCATCTGCAATAATGAGTAGCGGACGATTGCTTTGAAGGATGCTTTCCAAGAGTGGCAGGATGTCCTGAATGTTTGAGATCTTCTTATCGGTGATGAGGATGTAGGGGTTATCCAACTCCGCTACCATCTTTTCGTTATCCGTCACCATGTACTGTGAAAGGTAACCGCGGTCAAATTGCATTCCTTCCACCACATCCAGCTCTGTTTCCATTCCGCGAGATTCTTCAATGGTGATCACGCCGTCATTTCCTACCTTTTCCATAGCCTCGGAAATGTATTGACCAACCTTCTCAGAACGAGAAGATACGGCTGCTACTTGGGCGATAGCTTCTTTTCCTGAAACTGGAATGGCATTCGCCTTCAGGGCCTCAACCGCTGTTGCAACTGCCGCCTCGATACCACGACGGATTCCAATTGGATTTGCCCCTGCTGTTACGTTTTTCAGACCTTCGCGGACGATTGCTTGAGTCAAAACAGTCGCTGTCGTTGTTCCATCACCTGCAATATCATTGGTTTTGGAAGCCACTTCAGATACCAGTTTCGCACCCATATTTTCAAAATGGTCTTCCAGCTCAATTTCTTTTGCAATGGTCACACCATCATTGGTGATGAGGGGAGAGCCGTAGGCCTTTTCCAAAACAACATTGCGCCCTTTTGGGCCTAAGGTAACCTTAACGGTATCTGCTAGAATATCAACGCCTCGCACCATGCTTTCGCGGGCATCTGCTGAAAATTTAATCTCTTTTGCCATTTTTCTACCTCTTATTCTACGATTGCTAGGATGTCTGCTTCATGAATGATGAACAGGTGTTGATTGCCATCCTTCACTTCCACACCAGCAAAGGCTTCAATGAGAACCTTATCACCAACTGACACACTTGGTGCAACCAATTCGCCAGTCAGAGTGCGGATGCCCTGACCAACGGCCAGAACATAGGCCTCTTTTGTCTTTTCTTGACTGGCACCGGCAAGGACAAAGCCGCCGACAGTTTGTTCTTTTTCTTCAATTTTTACGACGATACGATCGCCTAATGGTTTTAACATAGGGAAACCTCCATAGTTTTTTAGCACTCTTGTCCTAAGAGTGCTAATATCTTCTTTCATTGTATCACTTGGTCAAAAATAGTCAAGAAATTTCTTTTATTTTTTCAAAAATCCGTCCAAAGGAGGAGGGAACTATTTTTAACGATAACTTAGTTTTTTTATTTCTAACAAGACTCATTTGCTTTCTTCCAGATGAATAGAGGTTAAACGAGGAATCCCCCTGTTTAATTGTTCTAAAAATGCAATGGTATCTGGATCGAAGCGGTGACAGGGTATTTCTTTTGATGAACTCAATATAATCTGAAAAGAAAGAAAACATTTAAGAAAAGTGTCGGATTTTAGAAAAAAACAGGCCTGAATCAAGCCTGTTTCGCTGTTAGAAGGGAAGTTCCTCCTCATCCAAGATTAAGTCTGCCAAATCTTCGCCGCTATTGTTTTCGCGCATGGCACGTTGGGCACGACTTTCTAGTAGCTGGAAGGATTGACCCAAAACCTCTGTCACATAATGGTTGCTGCCATCTTTTTCATATTTGCGGGTGCGCAGTTCACCATCAACAGACAGCAGGCTTCCCTTGCTGGCATAGGAAACGAGTGTTTCGGCCAACTTGCCCCAGAAAATAACATTGATGAAATCTGCTTCGCGCTCACCGTTTTCCGACTTGAACCGTCTGTTTACTGCAACAGTGACACGGGTCAGATTTTTGCCGTTAGGGGTTTGAGTGAGTTCGGGTTGGGCCGTCAAGCGACCAATCAAAATTACTTTATTGTACATTTTATATCCTCCTACTTGTTTATTCGTAGGAAGATTTGATAAAATCATGAAAAAGGAGATAAATATATGAAAAATATTCTTGCCTCAAAGTTGCAAGCTACCCAAGCTTATACCGACCAGGAACTCAGCTGGTTGCTAGACAATATCGACCATCCCAATCCTGCTATACGCGATGAACTTGTCTATGCCAGTTTTTGCCATATATTCCTGGATAATTTAGTCACAAGGGAGCAAGCACAGTCGCTGTTACAATTTTCTCAAGAAACCAATCCTCTTTCCCTAGAAAGCTCCACACTAAAGCGAAGTTTTACTTGCTTGCTCTACTGCCTTTTACTGTCTGTCGATAATAATCAAGATTCTGAGTACTCTGCATTTTTAAGCACTAAGGACCGCGAGCTACTCTTCCAACAGGCCTTGGATTATTTGACGATTGAAAATGACTGGTCTGGCTATGATGAAAAACTTGGCTGGATTCATACCGCTGCCCATGGAGCAGATTTTCTTCTGGCCACAAGCTGTCATAATCAATTCCCCGCTGAAAAAAGCAAAGAAGTCTGGCAGACTATCATCACCTGCCTAAATAAACAAAATCAAGTTTTCTCAGCTGGCGAGGAAATCCGCCTAGCACAGATTCCTGTCTACCTCCTGCTGAATAAAAAAGTGTCAGGGCAAGAGCTGACGGAATGGATTAGCAAGCTAGACTTTCCCAACCAAGAACCTCTGGACTACTTCCGGTGGCTCAACCTCCAGCATTTCCTATCCAGTCTCTACTTCCAACTCAAATCACATCAGGCTTTGACAGCGGAACTCCGACAAGCTATTGAAGGAAAAATTGAAACAGTATAAAAGAATTGGCCAAAATTGACCAATTCTTCTTTTTTCTATCCCTTCCAGTGTTTAGCTGGATCAAAGGCTTCTCCGACCACTGCGGAGTCGTCTAGTTCGATAATGCCACGGACTTGTGGGGCGTTTGGCAGAGCCAATTCACGCGGGCTGCACATCATACCAAAGCTGTCTTCTCCACGCAATTTTCCTGGGAAGATGAGGTTGCCGC
Source organism: uncultured Streptococcus sp. (assembly GCA_945864085.1). GTDB lineage: Bacteria > Bacillota > Bacilli > Lactobacillales > Streptococcaceae > Streptococcus. The sequence goes on along the minus strand of CAMBAD010000013.1, from coordinate 3,473 downwards.
TTGGCATCATTGCTCCCGGAAGAGCCACAATGGTTTTCAGACCTTGGGCAGCATTTGGCGCACCAGCTACGATTTGTACCGTTTTGTCACCGACATTAACCTGACAGATATTGAGGTGGTCGCTATCTGGGTGGGGAACCAAGTCCACAATCTGACCGACAACAAACTTAGGAGCATTGTCATTGACCAAAACTTCTGCAAAACCTTCCTTACTCAACTCAGCATTCAAGACCGCTACTTGCTCATCTGTCAAGAAAACCTGTCCATTGCCAGAAATTTTAACCAAGGTTGATACGTCAAAAATATTCCATGCAACCGTCTGGCCTGTTTCCTCTAGGAAAACACGCGCCACCTGACCCCTGCGTTCAAACTGAACAGCTTGTCCCTTGTTCTCAGCTACAATGACCATGAGGACATCGCCGACATGTTCCTTATTATATGTAAAAATCATCTCTTTCTTTATTCTCCTTTACCCAAATAGGCCTGTCAGACCCTTCCATAGCCCTTCGAAGAAGGCACCGATTTTTTCTAAAATACCTGAATCTTGTAAGTTTTTATAGGCTTCTGAAATTTGTTGCTCCGCTTGTTGCTTGAACTGATTGAGCTGGGCAGCGACTTCCGCTGAATCGATAGCGGATGTTTCCTGATAGGCCTTGGCAAAAGTGACCAATTTGGAAATTTCATCCGCGGTAATCACATTTTCTAGGCCATTATTAGCCAAAACATCGTTGATGATGGCTGTGATGTCCGACTCGGAAGCGACCTGACCATTGGATTGCTTGTAATCCGCAAGTGCTGTCTTGATTTCTGCCACCGCCTTATCCAAGGCTGAACTATCAAAGTTCTCATCACCTGAATGGGCTGTCGCGACTTCATTGACCGTTTCCAATTCTTGCTGGGCAACCTCTGTCCGTGCTGTATCGACAGTCTCGCCATTAGCAGCCAAGGCCTTGTAAACACCTGTCAACGCTGATTCCCCTGTCACCTGAAGCGGTGACGCCACATCAATCAAAACATCCGTTGCACCAGCAGTAATGGCCGCATTGGCGTACTGGGTTTCAGTAATCAAGGTGATATTCTGTGGTGTCTTAATGTCCACCACAACTCCCTTTCCTGCATCCTGCTTTTGCACCAAAACAGATGAGTAAAGAGAAGCTGTATCTGCTCCAGATGTCCCCAAATAGTTGTCCATATCGGTACCGACAACAACTTGACGACTGACATTATTGACATCCGAAATACCAAATAGATTATTAACCTCTGTCGCCTGGGCATCTGACAAACCTCCGCCGTAGATCAGCGTTGGCTTGCCCCATTTTTCATTGATAACATCCGTCTGAATCTCAGCCTGCACCAGTGGCGCCAGACTTAAACTCAACCCTAGCACCATAGGTGCTAGAAGGATTTTTCCTAGTGATTTCTTCATGTTTTCTTCCTTTCTTTTGGGAGATATAGTCTTTCAGTTTGCTATTAACACTCGCTCCGCCAGTCCCCCAGATTGTTAGAGCTGTCAGCTCCTACGCTGAGATTTTGACAGAAAGTCTGGGAAGCAGAATTAGTCTGAACCCAAGCTTATCACTCAGAAATCAAAAAGTGACCTAGCAGTTCATTCCTATCCGTTTGGCAGTGACGGGAATTCTTTTTAGAAGGTTCACGCTCAATCCCACTCCCTTTCGTCAAGCAACAAAAGAAACACTAAATGATACTAGCAAGACTTTTCAGCTGCTTTATCTATCCAACCCAGCTAAGAAGTTCATGATTTCTTCCTTGGTCTTGCGATTCTTGTCAACAAAGCGACCAATTTCCTTGCCGTTTTCCAAAACGACCAAACTTGGAATCCCTAAAATAGCCCATTCCTGTGCTAAAGCCATAAAGTCATCACGGTCGAGTTGCACAAAACGGAAATCAGGAAAGGCCTCCTCGATAGCAGGCAAATGTGGTTTGATATAGTGGCAATCTCCACACCAAGTCGTCACAAATAGAAAAACGGTGGGCCTACCATCTTCAATCAACTGAGCCACTTCTTCAAGACTGGTTGGAAAAATCATCTCTCTTCCTCCGTATATTGAATAGAACCTCGGGTATTTTCAAATAAAAACACCTGGCCTGCCTCCATCACAACTCCTCCGATGAGAATGTCCTGAGTAGAGGCTGTCTCATCCACATAGACCGTCGCAATCTCTCCTAAATCAGCGAAAAAGTCACGCACCTCCTGTAAGGCCTGTGCTTTTTTACGGTCCTCTTGGATTTTACGATAAAATTGAGCACTAGCGGCGAGCACACCTGCCCCCAATAAGCCTGCTAGCAAGGCTGTCTTTTTCTTATTCATGTTGCTTATTTTATCACAAATCCTCGGATTTTTCTTAAAAATACCTTTGGGTCCTGTGACGGCTGAGACAAGCTTATATCACTTGATAAAAAACTAAAAATAGATAGAATAACTTTACATTGATAAATGTGTCTAGGCTCAAACCCAACCTCTCTTACATCAAAGCAATAAAAGAAAAACTAAAGGTCGATAAATGCTTCCCACACTTAACAATCCCCTCCTCTCTATGTTGAGGGGCATTTCTATCCTAGAAAATTTCAGGCATTCTTGTCAATGCTGTCCATCTTTTTCCATATTTTTAAGACAAGTTCAGTCCTTCATGATAAAATAGTATCAGAATGTCATGGAGGAAAAAGAATGACCTTATTTGAAAAAATTAAAGAAGTAACGGAGTTGCATAGTTTACCAGGATTTGAAGGACAGGTCCGCAACCATATCCGCCAGAAAATTACACCGCATGTGGACCGTATTGAAACGGACGGTCTGGGAGGAATTTTTGGTATCAAGGAATCAAGGGCTGAAAACGCTCCCCGTGTCTTAGTAGCTGCACACATGGACGAAGTCGGTTTTATGATTAGCCAAATCAAACCAGATGGTACTTTCCGAGTTGTTGAACTAGGAGGCTGGAATCCGCTGGTCGTTTCTAGCCAAGCCTTCACTCTACATTTGCAGGATGGTCGGACGATTCCAGCTATTTCAGGCTCGGTTCCTCCGCACCTATCTCGTGGCGGCAGCGCCCCTGGAATACCTGCCATTGCAGATATTATTTTCGACGCTGGTTTTACCAATTATGACGAAGCTTGGGCCTTCGGTGTCCGTCCAGGAGATGTCCTTGTTCCGAAAAATGAAACCATTCTGACCGCCAATGGGAAAAATATCATTTCTAAAGCATGGGACAATCGCTTCGGTGTCCTTATGGTGACCGAGTTACTCGAAAGCCTCTCTGGTCAAGCTTTACCAAACCAGCTGATTGCTGGAGCCAATGTCCAAGAAGAGGTCGGCCTACGTGGTGCCCATGCTTCTACTACCAAGTTCAATCCAGACATTTTTCTGGCAGTGGATTGTTCGCCTGCAGGTGATATTTATGGTGACCAAGGAAAAATCGGGGATGGTACCCTACTTCGTTTCTATGACCCAGGCCACA
>CAMBAD010000012.1 GCA_945864085.1 uncultured Streptococcus sp. | reverse complement strand
ACAACGCCATCACCAAGTTCCAAAGCAACTTCAAGCACAACTTTTTGCTTGGAATCATCATTTTTGTATACAACGAGTGCGTTGTTAATCTCAGGAAGTTTATCATCTGCTGCAAACGCAACGTCTACAACTGGTCCGACAACCTGAGTAATTTTGCCTGAACTCATTCTCTTTCCTCTATTTCTATTACTCAAGGGCAGAGGCACCTGCTACAATCTCAGTAATTTCCTGAGTGATAGCTGCCTGACGAGCCCTATTGTATTGAATTGTCAAATCGTTAATGACATTCTTAGCATTATCCGTTGCTGTCTGCATGGCCGTCATACCAGCCGCATTTTCAGCAGTTTTAGCATCCAGAATCGCTCCGTAAATGGTTGACTCGGCATATTGCGTCAAAAGTTGCTCCAAAATCACCTCACGGTTTGGCTCCAATTCAAAAGTGGCTGTATAGCCATCTGCTTCATTGTGGTCCAAATCTTCTACAGGAAGCATTTGTTGCACACGCACTTGGCTGGTCAGACTATTGACATGGTGATTGTAACAGACATACAGCTCATCGAAGAGTTCGTTTTTATACATTTCAACAGACTTGGAAATGATTTTTTGAACCTCATCAAAGCTGGGATTGTCTGCCAAACCGCGCAATTCAAAGACTGGCTGAATACCTCTGGCACGGAAGAAATCAGCTCCCATACTGCCAATGGCAATAATCTCATACTCGTCTTTTGAATCATGGTCTTGTTCAATCATGCCCATGACCGCTTTCAAAATACTGGAATTATACGAACCTTTTAAACCGCTGTCAGATGTGATGACAATATAGCCAGATTTTTGAACCGGACGACGAATCAGCATAGGATTGCTCGTATCTGAAGCCATCAATTCTCCGCGCAAGAGGTCCGTCGTGATTTGACGCACCTTGCTGGCGTAGATTTGAAAGGATTGCGCTAATTGCTCTGATTTGGCTAGTTTGGAAGCCGAAACCATCTGCATGGCACCTGTGATTTGACTGGTTTTCTTAGTTGACGCAATTTTTGACTTGATTTCATTGAGAGAACCTGCCATCATTCACTCCTTTACTTAAAGACAGACTGGTCTTTGAAAGCTTGAATAGCTGCATTCAAGTCATCTGTGTCTGGTAAATCTTTTGTTGTACGAATCGTATCTAAAAGATTGTCATAGTGCAAATCAAAGTAAGCATACAACTCTTCCTCAAAGGTCAAAATATCTCCAATCGGCACTGAATCCAAGAAACCATTGGTCAAAGCGTAGAGAATCAAGACCTGCTTCTCAACTGGAAGTGGCTTATGCAAGGGCTGTTTGAGCACTTCCACTGTCCGACGTCCACGGTTGAGTTTTGCCTGAGTCGCCGCATCCAAATCAGAACCAAATTGCGTAAAGGCCTCAAGCTCACGATAGGAAGCCAAGTCGATACGGAGGGTACCAGCAACCTTTTTCATGGCCTTGATTTGCGCCGAACCACCAACACGAGATACTGAAGAACCTGCGTCAATAGCTGGACGAATCCCTGAGTTGAACAAATCATCCTTCAAGAAGATTTGCCCGTCTGTAATCGAAATCACGTTGGTTGCGATATAGGCCGAGATATCCCCTGCCTGCGTTTCAATAAATGGCAGAGCGGTAATCGAGCCACCACCTAACTCATCAAAAACCTTGGCAGACCGCTCGAGTAAGCGACTGTGTAAGTAGAAGACATCACCTGGATAAGCTTCACGACCTGGAGGACGACGAAGCAAGAGCGACAATTCACGATAAGCTACCGCTTGTTTTGACAAATCATCATAGACAATCAAAACGTGCTTGCCTTCATACATAAACTCCTCTGCCATTGCCACACCCGCATAAGGAGCAAGGAAGAGCAAGGGAGAAGGTTGAGAAGCCGAAGCTGTCACCACGATGGTATAATCCAAAGCACCATACTGACGAAGGGTTTCCACCTGCGTCCGCACTGTTGACTCCTTCTGACCAATGGCCACGTAGATACAAATCATATCCTGACCTTTTTGGTTGAGAATGGCGTCGATAGCAACAGATGTCTTACCAGTCTGACGGTCACCGATAATCAATTCCCGCTGACCACGACCGATTGGAACCAAAGCGTCGATGGCTTTGAGACCTGTTTGAAGCGGCTCATTAACAGACTTCCGCTGCATAACTCCTGGTGCTGGATATTCAATTGGACGCGTTTTTATGGTCCGAATATCACCAAGACCATCTACGGGTTGACCAAGCGGATTGATAACACGACCAATCAGGGCCGAACCAACTGGGACTTCCATGATTTTTCCAGTCCGACGAACGACTGACCCTTCACGAATATCTGTAAATTCCCCAAGAATGATAATACCAACATCGTTGGTTTCCAAGTTTTGAGCCATACCAATAGTGCCATTTTCAAAGACCAGAAGCTCACCACTCATGGCATTGTCAAGACCTTGCGCACGGGCGATACCATCACCGATATAGGTTACGACACCAGTCTCTGTATAGTCAAAGTCGGGCTGAAAACCTGCTATTTGTTGTTTTAGTAAAGCGCTAATTTCTTGTGCATTTATCACCAAAAGAACACCACTTTCTATTTTCTAAAGTTTGTTTCTAACGTCCTTCAACTGTGTCCGAACGCTTGCATCAATTACCTTGTGATTAACTGTCACAATAAAGCCACCCAAGAGAGACGGATCCAATTCCTCAACGATATTGTGCACACGCAGAGAGAAACGTTTTTCGACCAAGCGACGGAGCCGCTCTTTTTGAGATTCTGTCAAAGGATAAACCGAGACCACATGAGCCTCAAATTCATTCTTATCTTTGCTAATATAAAATTGAACACGCTCAAGAATATCTAACAACAAGTCTGCCCGACCATCACGAAGAATATCTTCAATCAAATCGTTGATTTGCCAAAAATTTGACTGACGAACGGTTCGGACAAAGTCTGCCTTTTCATCCCTCGATACTGTTGCTGATAATAGGATACGGTTGAGCTTGCTATCATGGATAATAGCAATCATATCTGAAATTTGGTCATAAATATCCCAAATATCTGCATGATCACTAACCTTTTCAACAAATGATAGAGCATATTTTTGCACCAGGGCATTTTCTCTAGCGTTCATCTACTTGTCTCCTAATTTATCCAAATAGCGATCAATCAAGGCACTGTGGGCAGCCTGGTCCAAATCTTCTAAGATGATTTTCCCAGCCAAATCTACCGCTAACTCGGCAACCTGAACACGCAAATTTTCTTGCGCCTCACGCTTTTCAGCTTCGATTTCCAGTTTTGCCTTCTTCTTCAGCCCTTGAATTTCGTCATCAGCCTGCTCAAGAATGCGTTTTTTCTCCAATTTGGCACGCTCAACCGCTTCTTGAATAATTTTTTGTCCTTCGATACGGCCTGCAGCCAACTCGTCTTCACGCTGTTTGACAAGGTTTGACGCTACAGTCAGCTTTTCTTCAGCCGCATCAATTTCGCTTGCAATCTTATTGGCCCGCTCTTCGAATATGGCTGTAATCTTATTCCATGCAAAGACACGAATCAAGACTATCAGGATAGCAAAGGAGGCTGTTACGAGGATAAAATTCCCAAGTATTGTACTAGATTGCATTGTAATAAAAGTTCCCATCTTTTCTCTTCCCTTTCTTACTCACCATGTCCGTGGATTTTTTTGCTTAAGTACATGGATACCAACATAATAAAGACATAACCCTGCAAACACGAAATGAAGACAGAGAAAGCTGTCCAAACGATATTCAGGGCAAAAGCAATCGGGTAAGCAAATGTACTTTGTTGGGACAGCTGGAGAAGGAGAGAAACAAGCACTTCTCCAGCATAGATATTACCATACAAACGAAGCGCCAGTGATACAAGGTTTGTCACTTCTTCCAAGATGTTCATCGGTGTCATGGCCCAGGGGGTCACAAAGGATTTTAGATATTCTTTCAAGCCACGACGGCGGATTCCCTCAATATGGCAGAAAAGAATGGCAATTCCCGCAAGACCAAAATCGTAGGCCATATTAGCTGTCGGAGAAGTCCACAAATTGTAGCCTTCTGCTGTTTCCAACTTGGTCATCAGACCCAGATTGTTGGCTATCAATAGAAAGGTAAACACCGTAAAGAAGAAGAGCGAATAGCGTTTTGCCTCTTCATCACCTAGATTTCCCTTGGTAAAATTGATGGTCAATTCGTAGAAATACTCTAAGACATTTTGTTTTCCTTTGGGTTTCAGCGTCATCCGACGGCTAGCCCAGAAAACGAGCAAGAAAATTATGGAAATGGTAACGACAGAAACCAGTACCATGGTCAGGTCAAAGGTTACAGGACCAAGGGTAAGGGTCGGACTTAAATGTTCTTCCAATGGAGGTTTCCTCCTTTTCTATTTCTCAATTCTCGATTATTTCAAGACAAATGTCATAGCTAAGGTTACGAAGAATGTACCTTCGATAAAGGCTACACCCAAGAAAACACCTGCCATCAATTTGCTTTGCAGTTCTGGTTGGCGAGCGGTTGAACTAAGGTATGAAGCCACCAAGATCCCCTCACCGATACTTACACCAAGACAGGCCAACCCAAGGGCCAATGCGCCTAAACTCATAACGAATTCTCCTTTAAAATTTTTATACCATGTAAGCATACTCCTATTATATGCGTTTGTCAAGGAAATACAGCGAATGGAAGCGCTATATTCTATATTTATCCAAAAGAAAAAAGAGCTGATTTTGCTCTCTTTTCCTATTTAATACTCTCATTAAAATAACTGGGTTTCTTCGATAAATCGTTTGGCCATGTTTTCGCGATTGAGCTGTTCTGTGTCCAGCGTGATGGCTGTCTCTGATACGAGATCTGTATCTGCAAAAAATTCTATGTGATTGGAAAGATTGTAGAGACGAGCAGGGGCTTCTCCGCCAAATTCACCATCCAGATTGAGCAATAAGCGATTGTCTGACTGTAAATTTTCAATCGATAAACTCTTTGTCTTGATGTATTCGATTAAATCGCTCTCAATATGCTTTCCGCCATCTAGCACTTGACCAATCAGATGCAAAATTTCAAAAAGATTTCCTGTTTTGACCATCAGGAGCGTAAAATTACCATCATCCAGCTTGGCGTCTGGTACAATTTGCTCAAATCCTCCAATCGAATTGGTCAGGGCAACGAAAATCATGGAGACAGACCCTTCAAAAATCCCTTGGTCATGGTAAACACGGACAGGTGTAAATTGGACCTGCGGCAACAATTCTGCCCCTTTTACTACATAGGCCAAGTAACCAAACATGGTCTTGAGCTGACTTGGAACACTGTAGGTTAGCTCCGTCAGGGTTCCAGCCGCAGCGATATTGATGAAGTAATGTTGCTGATCGAGGCCATTTTTCTTATTCTTGACCAGGCCGATGTCCATCAATACAGTCTGCTGTTTCCCAATCAGCTTGGCAGCCTCTATAGGATTTCCCCGCGGAACTTTTAAAGCACGCGCATAATCATTGGTCGTCCCTGTCGGTATAATGGCCATCTTGGGCCGTTTTTCAAGCGGAGCAATCCCATTGACTACCTCGTTGATTGTTCCGTCTCCGCCTGCCGCCACAAGCAGGTCAAAGCCTGCAAGGGCTGCTCATCTGGCTTCGTTCTTTGCGGAGTCCTTGTCTGGAGTGGTTTGGAAAGCGGATGTTTCATAGCCAAATCCTTCTAAAATACTCAGAACTTCAGCCACATTTTTCTTCATGATTTCTTGACCAGAGGTCGGATTGTAGATCAATCTCGCACGTTTTTTTGTTTCCATACGTCTCACCCTTACAGGCTTTCCAACCAAGCCTCATCCTTTATCTCGATACCTAATTCCTGGGCCTTGGCTAATTTGCTGCCTGCATCTGCTCCTGCCACCACAAGATTTGTCTTTTTAGAAACAGAGCCTGCTACATTGGCGCCCAAGGCTTCTAACTTGGCCTTGGCTTCGCTGCGTTTCATCCGCTCCAGTTTTCCAGTTAAGACAACCGTCATGCCTGACAAGGCTGCATTTTCATCTGCCACCTGCCCTAGATAGGATAAGTTTACACCTGCTTCCTTAAGTTCGGCTAAAAGTTGCTGGGCACCCTGACTAACAAAGAAGGTTGTTAAGGATTTGGCAATGGCCTGTCCCAGGCCTTCCAATGCTGCTATGTCTTCTGAAGCAGCCTGGGCCAATTTTTCCACCTGGCCAAAGTTTTCCAATAAAATCTTGCTGGCCTTGCTGCCGACATGACGAATACCGAGACCAAACAGGAGGCGTTCTGCGGAATTATTCTTAGAAGCCTGGATGGCTTGGTACAGCTTCTCTGCTGATTTTTCTTTAAAGCCATCAAGGGTCAACAGGTCATCAACTGTCAGTTTATAAATATCTGCCACATCGTGAACCAAGCCTGCTTGGAAGAGTTTTTCTACGATAGAAGTCCCTAGACCTGCAATATTCATGGCATCACGACTGGCAAAATGCTCCAACTTGCTCATGAGTTGGCTAGGACAAAGCGGATTGATACAACGCAGGGCGACTTCGTCTTCATAATGCTGCAGGTTACCAGAACAACTTGGGCAAATCGTTGGAATAGGCATGGGTTCTTGATTGGCTCTGTACTTGTCCACTACCTTTAAGACTGCTGGAATAATGTCCCCGGCCTTATAAACAATGACTGTGTCGCCGATACGAATATCTTTTTCGGCAATGTAATCTACGTTGTGCAGTGTGGCGCGGCTAACAGTGGTTCCTGCTAGCTGGACTGGGCTGAGGTTGGCTGTTGGGGTAACTACGCCCGTCCGCCCAACTGTCCAGTCAACAGATAGGATTTCCGCCTCTTTTTCCTCAGCTGGAAACTTATAGGCCACCGCCCAGCGGGGGGCTTTTACAGTAAAACCTAATTCTTCCTGGATAGCTAGGTCATTGACCTTCACTACGATACCATCAATCTCATAGGGCAAATCATCTCGGCGCTCTGCCATTTTTTCAATAAAAGTCCAGACCTCGTCCATGGAATCAGCCAACTGGTAGTCGTGGTTGGTCACAAAGCCCAGCTGGTCCAACTTGTGCAGTACATCTGACTGGCTGAGGGCTTCTGAGGGGCTAGCTTCTTGGTAGAGGAAGGTGGCCAGACCGCGCTTGGCTACCACTCCTGTGTCTAGCTGGCGCAGTGTTCCTGCTGCTGCGTTCCGTGGGTTGGCAAACTCTGGCTCTCCTGCCTCCTGTCGCTGTTTGTTGACACGGGCAAAGGAGGCTTTGGGCATGTAGCACTCGCCTCGAATGGTCATATCCGCAGCTACTGGCAAGGTCAAGGGAATATCCGCTACACGTTTGAGGTTTTCGGTGATATTTTCCCCCACGCTGCCATCTCCCCTAGTTGCTCCAACCGTCAGCTTGCCTGCTTCGTAGGTCAAGGAGATTGAAAGGCCATCAATTTTTAGTTCACATATATAGGTTGCTTGGGGAAATTCCTTGCGCACTCGCTGGTCGAAGGCTTCTAGTTCTGCACGCGAAAAGGCGTCCTGCAAACTAAAGAGAGGATAAACATGGCTAAATTTCTCAAAACCATCCAAAACTTTGCCTCCGACACGGTGGGTAGGACTGTCTGGCAAAATAAGTTCAGGATGAGCAGTTTCTAACTCAACCAATTCACGATAAAGCTTGTCATAATCAGCATCTGACACAGTCGGCTTGTCTTGTCTGTAGTATTCGTCGGCATACTGATTCAGTAGCCGTACCAGTTCTTCAATTCTTGTTTTCATAGGAATATTATACCATGATTTGAGACTGCTACATACATTTGGGCTTCATTTTGAGACAGATTCCTTTAGATAATTTTCAGTGAAAAAGGTATAATGGGGATATAGAATCTTTGGAGGTGCCACATGGCTGTAACATACAAGCGACAAGATGATTTAGAAAAAATGCTGGAAGCATTTGCTTCCTTTGAAAAATTGGAAGAGGTGGAATTTCCAGACCCAAACTCCAATCCTGAGACAGAGGCCCACAAGGAGGACAAATAAGGCCTCTCTTCTTGTCTGCCTAGGCAGATTTTCTAATAATTCGTAGCTAAAAAGCAAATTTTCTGACAATTTATGCTATAATAGTTTTTATATCTCACAGATTGGAAAATGTTTATGTCATCACATGTATTATTTACCATTTTTGGTGCTAGTGGAGACCTTGCCAAACGCAAACTCTACCCATCGCTTTTCCGCCTGTATAAGGCTGGACACTTAGCTGAAAATTTTGCTGTTATCGGGACTGCTCGTCGTCCATGGACAAAGGAATATTTTGAGTCTATTGTCATTGAATCCCTGGAAGATCTTCCTGATACCCCTCGCCAGGCTCATGAATTTGCCAGTCATTTCTATTACCAAAGTCATGATGTCAACGATACAGAACATTATGTTGCTCTGCGAAAATTGCAGGATCAACTGGGTCAACAATACGATACCCAGCATAATAAGGTCTTCTTCCTGTCTATGGCGCCAGAATTTTTCGGAACCATTGCCAAGCACCTCAAATCTGAGAAAATTGTTGACGGACAAGGCTTTGAGCGTCTGATTATCGAAAAACCCTTTGGAACCAGTCTGGAAACTGCTGAAAAGCTCAATGCTGAGTTGGCAGAGACCTTTGAGGAAGACCAGATTTACCGCATTGACCACTATTTAGGCAAGGAAATGGTGCAAAATATTTTTGCTGTTCGTTTTGCCAATATTATCTTTGAGCATATATGGAACCGTGATTTTATTGACAATGTTCAGATTACCTTTGCTGAATCTATCGGGGTTGAAGATCGTGGTGGTTACTATGATCATTCAGGTGCGTTAAAAGATATGGTCCAAAACCACGCTCTGCAGGTTCTTTCTCTGCTAGCCATGGACAAGCCAGCTAGTTTCAAAGAACAGGATGTGCGTGCTGAAAAGATTAAGGTCTTTCAAAGCCTGAGACAGCAGACAAACGAGGAACTGAAGCGCAACTTTATCCGTGGACAATATTTGGCAGGAACCATTAATGGGAAGGACTATGTCTCCTATCTTGACGAGCCAAACATTGCGGAGCATTCTCAGACTGAGACCTTTGCTGGTGGCGTCTTCTTTGTTGATACCGACCGTTTCCGTGATGTGCCATTTTTCTTCCGCACAGGTAAACGTCTGACTGAAAAAGGTACTCGCGTTACCATCACCTTCAAGCATGCTGAGGATATTTTCGGAGAGCCATCCGAAGCCAATGTCTTGACCATTTATATCCAACCAACAGAAGGCTTTGCTCTGACAATCAATGGCAAGGAAGTCGGTTCGCATTTTGCCCTGACACCAGCCAAACTCAACTTCCGCCACAATGCAACAGCCCTTGGAAACTCACCTGAGGCCTATGAAAAACTCTTCTTTGATGTACTCAATGGTGACTCGACCAACTTCAGTCATTGGGAGGAAGTCAAGGCTAGTTGGAGCCTGATTGACCGTGTGGTTGACCTGTGGAAGACCAATCAGGTCCCACTTCATACCTACCCAGCAGGAACCATGGGGCCTGACGCAGCCTTTGATTTGCTTGCCAGCTATGGTAAACAATGGATCTGGACGCCAGATGTTTGGTACCGCGAGCGTGGCCTCTTGAAATAAAGCAAAAAGCTGGAGCAATCCAGTTTTTTTCGGAGAAAATGATGACTAACCTACAGGAAATCTTACAGCAATTACAAGCAGCCAGTCATGCTGGTACGCTTAAGCGCTATGAAAAAATCGGTGAAATCAAACCCTACTACGGTGTGCCTATGGGAGCGATTTCTGGTATTGCCAAGAACTATAAAAACCAAATAGATTTAGTTGGACCGCTTTGGCAAACTGGTGTCTTAGAAGCCCAATACCTGGCTATTCAAATTGCCAAAACCAAGCCAAACATGCTTGAACAGGCAGAGCTAGCAGCTTTCTTACAAGTAACATGTTCTGTTAATGTTTTGGATAAATTGGCTTCAGTCATCTTGTCCAAGCGAAAAGACAATCGCTACTGGGAAGAGTACTTATTGGCCCAAGAAGCACCTGTCTTCCAACGCTTAGGCTGGTTTCTTCGCGCAAAATATTTTGCAAGCAACACTGCCGAAACGGAAGAAATCGAAGAAACTCTTGCCTATATCAAAAAACACCTGCAAGGAGCAGATGAACTGGTCCAATGGACCATGAACCAATGTTTGGTCGAAATCGCGGTTACCTACCCTGACTACCTGAACGAGGGCCTCGCAATCGGTCGCGATTTGGCAGTCTATGCTGACATGAAAGTAGCTAAAGGCTGTACATCTGCCTACGCTCCTGACTGGATTGCCGCCCTGTTACGGAAAAAATGATGCACTTCAGGCCTATTTCTATGGTAACCAAGTCCGGCAAACGATAAAACTGAACCAAAATCAACTAATTTATCCCCTGTGCAAATCAACAATTAGCTCCCTGCCCTGACTTGAAGCCCTATTGTTCATCCTGCACAAAAAATATAGCAAATACCAAATAATAGATACCTAGGCTTTGATTAAAGATAAGTCTTATCATTCTGTTATTAGTGGAGGCTGAGCTCAAGCCCAGCCCCACTTCTCAGAGTTCGTGTCACCATCTCAGCGCAGTGGTTGATTGCTCCAACAATCTGGGAGATAGTTGGAGGTTGGAAATGAAACAAACGAAGTTTGTGTCAAAACAGTCCAGTGGAGTGGATTAAAACAGTCAGGGAAGTGACTGTTTTAACCCGAGCTAAAAAATATAAAAGCGAGGCTTGTTCGGGGGAGTGAAACAGTTCGGGGAACTGTTTCAGCTGGTCACCTTAAAACGAAAAAGTGACCATAGAAACCTGAGCCTAGAAATGAAAAAAACGAGGTAAAAGGTTGGAGATAAGATTTGCTTCGCAAATCTCAGCAATTCGTATTTCACACTCCAAATCTGACCTCTACGAATGGTGCGAACAAAGTTCGCTCACATCGTTCAAGGTCTGAGGAGTGAAAGAGTCTGGGAATAGACTCTTTCAGATGGTCACCTTGAAATTAGAAAGTGACCATAGTGTATCCAAGCTTAGATACTAGAAAGCAAGGTAAAAAAGGTTGGAAATGAAGACTTGTTGACGAACTATTTTTTCACTTGTAGAGTTCTTTCTCACTCCCATAATTGCCAAAAAATATAACCATCTGAAGCTATCAAACATTCAGATGGTTATTTGTATTGTCTACTCCCCTTCTAGCTGGGGTTGTTACCGAGGCAAGCGCACCTCAAATACCGTTCCACGTGGCTGATGGTCTCTCACCAGAATATCTCCCTGCAGAGTATCACTGATTTGCTTGGCTAAGGACAAACCAAGCCCAAAACCGCCCTTCTGACGGGTTCTCGCCTTGTCAACACGGTAGAATCGATCAAAAATTTTCTTTTTATCAGCAGAACTGATACCAATTCCATCGTCCGCAACCAGAAAGTAGATAGTTTTCTCTTTCATGCCCGCTTCAATTTTAATATGGCCACCATCGTCTGAATACTTCATGGCATTGTCAAATAAAATGGTTAACAACTGCTTCACCAAAACCTTATCTGTACGGATTGGTTGATGAAGATGGTTTTCAATTGTTAATTCTCGGTCATTTTCCTCAGCAATCAGAGCATAATTGGCAAAAATATCTGCGAAAAAGGCTGGTTGTACTTCACTGATTTCAGGCTTTAGCCCATCATCTCGCCTAGCCAGGTTCAATAGATTGGTCGTCAGTAACCTCATATTACGGACTTCTTCCAGACTAGAAGCAACACTTTCACTACTTTCTAAAATAGTAGCATGAGGGTGGCGGAAGAGACCTTCCAAACGATTTTGCAAGACCGCAAGCGGTGTCCGCAATTCATGACTGGCATTTTCCACAAAATCCTTCTGCTTCTGATAGCTGGCCAGAATTGGTTTCATGGAAAGGTTGGCCAGATACAAACTGGCTCCTATCGAAATCAACCAGAAAGAAGCCATGACGATGGCAACAGTTCCTTCATAATCCTGGATTGACGACTTAATCTGGCTGACATTGACACAGATGGTCGCATATTTAATGGAATAGGAAGAGTAAGGGGCCGTCTCCTCCTCGCTCAGTTCAATGGTCGTATAACGAAAATCGTCTTCACCGAAGGGACCTTCAATGGTCACTTCCTTTATGCTCCCCATGCTGGATTTATCAAATGCAAAATCAGACAGGCCAGCAAAATTGTCAGGATTGAGCAACTGCCCATCTTTGTCATACAAGAGGACATGGTAATTGCTTCCTAGCCTCAGGCTATTTTCACCTGCAAAATCATCTTTGGGGACATCTGTACGAGCGGGAGACGAACTGGCTGTAGTATCCTCAGTTGACTGGATAAGAACTTCCAAATCTGGCGCTAGACTTCTGGCAATGGCAAAATCGATAACAATACCAGGCTGCTGCTTGATTTGGTCAAACTTTTCATCTGTGCCATGATACATGGTTGAGCGCATTAACTGAAAAATAATAGCTGTCATGAAGACAAAGATGAGAGTAAATACAGCAAAATAACGGATAAAGTATGAAAAATTATCCGTATGTAAGAGTTTATTGATTCGTTTACGCATTTTTTAGAATATAACCGACACTACGAAGTGTTTGGAGATTTTCTCCAAATGCCGTCCCTTTCAATTTCTTTCTGACCTTGGAAACATAAACCTCTACAACTGAGATGGTTGTGTCACTGTCAAAGCCCCAGATTCGGTCAAAAATTTGAGTTTTGGGCAAAATGACATTTTGATTTTGCAGGAAATACACCAGAAGGTCAAATTCTTTACCGAGAAGTTCCACTTCCTTGCCATCTACAAGCGTGGTATTGGTTGACAGGTCAACGGAAACATCTGCATAAGAAAGGATATTCTCATTAAACTTACCTGAGCGTTTCAACAAGGCCTGGATGCGCATTTTCAATTCTTCCAGATAAAAGGGTTTGGTCAGATAATCGTCTGCTCCGAGTTCAAAGCCATGGCCCTTGTCATCCAAACTTTCTTTTGCAGTTGTGATCAATACTGGAGTTGTTACCCCCTTTTCACGCAGCTCTTTCAGCACCTGGAATCCGTCTTTCTCTGGCAACATCAAGTCCAAGAGAATAAGGTCATACACTCCAGACTCTGCCTCGTAAAGGCCTTCATCACCATCAAATACCTGCATGACATCCGCGAAGTCGTCTAAAAAGTCAAATACAGAATTTGACAAACTCAGGTCATCTTCTACTAACAAAATTTTAATCATATCTGTCTCCTTTGATTGGATACTATGGATAAACCCTACCAGATTTATCCATAGCCTAATCCTGCTTCGTGTGTTAGTTTATTATACCATGAAATGAGAAAAACAGAAACTACTTATCTACTGACCGGAGGTAGTCTCTTCACCTGCAATCTGTGCTTTAATTTCCTGATTTCTTTGTTTCAAATCATTGACTTCATCTGACGATGAATTGGAATTGGTGCTAGGTGCTGATTGACTGGCACCACTACTGGTATCGGGTGGGGTCACTCCTTGACCAGCCTGGCCTGGTGGCATGCTTTGGGTATTTCCTGCCTGACCTGGTGGCATACCTTGGGTATTGCTGTCGCGGCCTGGCGGCATGCCTTTGGTGCTACCTGCCTGTCCATCGGGTACAAATTGTGACTGTGGCAGACTGGCCTGGGTTGCAGAGGACGATATTTTTGAAATCCCCATACCTCCAGCGAATCCAAGCGTAGCTGCGGAAATCGCAACGGTAGCTAACAATGTTTTTGGTTGCTCTTTTAACTTATTGATAAATGACATAAGACTCCTCTTTTCTAATAGCATTTATAGTCTTTCAGTCCTCCTCAATACAGTCTGGCGAGGTGACTCTTACTGCTACCCCCTAAAAATGAAAGTGCCTAGTAAGCGGAAATAAGGGCCCGAGACTCTTCTGTTCAATAGGAAAGTGACAGATTGAGAACCTCTATTGGAACTAATATGAGTTAAACTGATGACTATATTATCCAATTAAGTTAATAAAGATACTATATACTGCAAAGCTTAAAATTAACTGAAGGTTATAGGCCAAAATAGGTCCCTTGGAGATTGGCACAAAAAAAGGCCCAAAACCTGATTCTAGGAATCTTGGTTTTGAGCCTTTTCTATTTTATGTTTGCTTACAGTTCTGTAATGTCACCTGTGCGCAGGTAGACAACCCACTCACAGATATTTTTAGCATAATCACCGACACGCTCAAGATAGGTGAGAACTTGGTAGTAATCACGTCCTGCCACCAAGGCTTCAGGATTTTTCTTGATTTCCTCAGTCGTTAATTCTTGAATGCGGGCATAGTAGTCGTTGATGATTTCGTCGCGAGCAGCTACTTCATAAGCCTGCTCTGCTTCACCAGAGTTCAGATACAACTCCAAGGCGGACTCAACCAAGTGACGGACTTCGCGGCCCATCTTCTTGATTTCTTCCTCAACAACTGAAATGCGGACTTCGCCTTTCATCCGAATGGCAGCCTTAGCGATAGAAACCGCGTGGTCTCCCATACGCTCCATGTCGCTTGTCGCTTTCAAAACAGTGATAACGCGTCTCAAATCGGTCGCTACGGGCTGCTGGAGGGCAATAATTTCCAATGATTTTCTTTCTAATTTGACTTCAAATTCATTGATTTTCTTGTCTGCCTCAATAACCTCTTTTGCCAACTCACGATCATGAGTTGTAAAGGCGCGGACTGTATTGTTGATTTGCGCTAAAACTTCATTTCCCATCGCGTAAAATTGATTATGAAGTTTACCTAATTCTTCTTCAAATTGTGCTCTTAGCATATAAAACTCTTTCTTTTTTCTGCGGCCTTAGCCAAATTTACCAGTGATGTAGTCGTCAGTCTCCTTGTGTACTGGATTCAAGAACATTTCCTTGGTTTTGTTGTACTCAATCAAGTTTCCATCAAGGAAGAATCCAGTGCGGTCTGAGATACGCGAAGCTTGCTGCATGGAACGCGTCACCAAAATCATGGTATAATCTTCCTTTAACCCATATAAGGTATCTTCAATCTTCCCAGCAGAGATTGGGTCCAGGGCGGATGTTGGTTCATCCAAAAGGATAATCTTTGGACTGGTTGCCAAGACACGGGCCACACAGACACGCTGCTGCTGACCACCTGACAGACCAAGAGCAGAATCGTGAAGACGGTCCTTTACCTCATTCCAAATAGATGCTCCTTGAAGGGAGGTTTCGACAGCCTCATCTAAAATCTGCTTGTCCTTGATTCCATTGATCCGAAGGCCGTAGACTACATTTTCATAGATAGACATTGGGAAGGGGTTTGGCTGCTGGAATACCATCCCGATTTCTTTCCGAAGGTCAACAGTGTCTGTACGAGGACTGTAGATATTTTTGCCATTGTAGTCAATGCTCCCCGTCAAGGTAACTTCAGGATTCAAGTCACCCATACGGTTGATGGAACGCAGGAGGGTTGATTTCCCTGATCCCGACGGACCAATCAGAGCTGTAATTTCATTCGGATAAAAATCCATCGAAACACTATTGAGGGCCTTTTTCTTGTTATAGTAAACAGACAGGTCTTTTACTTGTAAAATAGGTGATGTCATACTCTTCCTTTCTATCCAAAGTGTCCAGAAACGTAGTCGCTGGTTGACTTCAGTTTTGCATTTTGGAAGACATTTGCAGTCTTGTCATACTCAATCAAGTCCCCAAGGTAAAAGAAGGCTGTATAATCACTGGCACGAGCCGCCTGCTGCATGTTGTGGGTCACGATGATGATAGTGTAGTTCTTCTTCAGGTCGAACATGGTTTCCTCAAGCTGCATGGTCGCAATCGGATCCAGGGCGGAAGCTGGTTCGTCCATGAGCAAAATCTGCGGTTTTACAGAGATGGCACGGGCAATGCACAAACGTTGCTGCTGACCACCAGACAGTGTAAAGGCTGATTTGTGCAAATCGTCTTTTACCTGATCCCACAGGGCAGCTTGCTTGAGGGAGGTTTCGACAATCTCATCCAAGACCTTCTTGTCCTTGACCCCAGCACGCTCATGGGCAAATGTGATATTGCGGTAAATTGATTTTGCAAATGGATTTGGGCGCTGGAAAACCATCCCGATATGCTTACGAATCTCGTAGACATTCATGTTTGGCTTATTGATGTCAATGCCCTCATAGAGGATTTGGCCTGTTACCTTGGCAATATCGATGGTGTCATTCATACGATTGAGACTGCGAAGGTAGGTTGATTTACCACAGCCTGATGGACCAATCAAGGCTGTAATTTTATTTTTTTCAAACTGCATATCAATGCCCTTGATCGCTTCATTTTTACCATAGTAAACATGAACATCCTTGGTTGAAAGGGCAATCTTTTCTTCTGGAAAAGTAATGATATGGCGTTCATTCCAGTTGTAATCTGCCATTTTTTCTCCTTATAAATCTGACTTCTAAGCTGCTGAAGTCATTTTCGCATGAAGTTTCTTACCGATGTAACGTGCAGAAAGGTTGAAAATCAGGATGAAGACCAAGAGGATTGCTGCTGAACCAGCAGAAACCTGAGTTGCATCCGGAATTGTTCCCTCACTGTTTACCTTCCAAATGTGAACCGCAAGGGTCTCAGATTGACGGAAGATTGAAATCGGACTGGTGACGCTGAGCGGGTTCCAGTTTGACCAATCAAGGGCTGGCGCTGATTGACCTGCTGTATAGATAAGGGCAGCCGCTTCACCAAAGATACGACCAGACGCCAAAACGATACCAGTCACAATCCCTGGGAGCGCCTCTGGAATCACGACATGAAGAACAGTCTCCCAGCGTGACAAACCAAGTGCCAAACCAGCTTCACGCTGTGTGTGGTGAACGTGGCGAAGGCTGTCCTCAACGTTACGCGTCATCTGCGGCAGGTTGAAAACGGTCAGTGCCAAGGCACCAGATAGGATAGAGAAACCATATTCAAACTGCACCACGAAAATCAAGTAGCCAAACAAACCAACGACAACCGATGGCAGAGAAGACAAGATTTCAATACAGGTACGAATAAAGTTTGTCAAAGGACCTTTTTTAGCATATTCCGCCAGGTAAATCCCAGCCCCCGTTGACAAGGGAATCGAGATAAGCAGGGTTACGACCAGCAGGAAGAATGAATTGTACAGCTGAATACCGATACCACCGCCTGCTTTGTAGGACGATGATTTGCTGGTAAGGAAATCCCAGCTGACATGCGGCAAGCCTCTCAGCAAGATGAACAGAATGAGGGCAGTCAAAATAACAACGATAACAGCTGCAATGGAGTACAAAATCCCTGTTGCCAGCTTGTCCATTTTTTTAGCGTGCATAGTTTTTCTTACCCTCTCTTGTAATAAATTTCATAAGCATATTGAAGACAAGGCTCATCAAGAGTAAGACTAGGGCCAGAGACCAAAGAACGTTGTTCTGTACTGTACCCATAACGGTGTTTCCGATACCCATTGTTAGTACAGAGGTCAAGGTCGCTGCTGGTGTTGTCAATGAGGTCGGGATAACGGCTGAGTTACCAACAACCATCTGGATCGCCAATGCCTCACCAAAAGCACGCGCCATGCCAAAGATGACGGCGGTAAAAATACCTGGCTTAGCTGCATTTAAAATAACACGCCAAATGGTCTGCCAACGAGTAGCACCCATTGCCAAACTCGCTTCTCGATAATGACGCGGAACAGCGCGCAGGCTGTCAACTGTCATGAAGGTTACCGTTGGCAAAATCATAACGAAGAGGACAAATACCCCTGATAAAATACCAAAACCTGTCCCACCGAAGATTGAGCGAACGAATGGCACCACCACCTGTAAGCCGATGAAACCATACACAACTGATGGAATACCGACCAGCAGTTCAATAACTGGCTGTAGAATTTTTGCCCCACGTTTTGGCGAAATTTCTGTCATAAATACCGCGGCACCGATAGCAATCGGAGTGGCAATAATAGCAGATAGAATCGTGACAATAAAGGAGCCTGAAATCATTGGCAAGGCACCAAAAATTTTCGAACTCGGTTCCCATTTACTGCCAAACAGGAAATCGCCGATACCGATACCGTCAACAAAGAAGGTTGACAAGCCCCGTTGGGCAACGAAAATGAGAATCATCGCTACGATGAAGACAATCAAACTAAGACACAGGAAGGTCAGGACCTGCCCAAATCTTTCCAAGCGAGAGTTCTTTGAAGGGGTTGACAATTCTTTTGCGAGTTTTTCGTTTTTCATTTCTACTCCTTCTCTGTTACCACACCATCAGCAGTTTTTTCTACCTTCATGTGGTTGATAGAAATATAACCCATGCTAACGACAATGCCTTCTTGGACTTCATCAGAGTACATGTAATCCAAAAATTCCTTGGTTAGGCCCTCTGGCTCGCCCTTGGTATACATGTGTTCGTAAGCCCAGATTGGCCAGTCATTGGTCGCTACATTTTCAGTCGTAGGCTCAAAGCCATTTAGCTTCATCGTCTTGACTGAATCATCCAGGTAGGCAAAGGCCAGATAAGAAATCGCACCAGGTGTCTGGGCAACGATTGACTTCACCATACCATTGGAATCTTGTTCCTGACTTTGAATAGCAGTCTCACCATCCATAATAATGCTATCAAAGGTCGCACGTGAACCTGAGCTGGCTGCACGGTTGATAATCGAAATTGGCAGATTCTTTCCACCCAACTCTTTCCAGTTGGTGATTTCACCTGTAAAAATCTTTCTCAAATCTTCCGTAGTGACAGAGTCAACTGTTACCTCTTCATTGACGATAACCGCAAGCCCCGCTACAGCAACCTGATGGTCTACTAACTGACTGGCGTCAATTCCCTCTTTTTCCTCAGCAAACACATCCGAGTTCCCGATTTGAACAGCTCCTGACTGGACCTGAGATAGGCCAGTACCCGAACCGCCCCCCTGAACATTGACGGATTTGCCAATGTTGACACTGCCAAATTCATCTGCTGCCGCTTCTACCAAGGGCTGGAGAGCGGTCGAACCAACTGCTGTGATAGACTCACCTCGGTCGATCCAAGACGAACAAGCTGACAGAGCCAGACTACTGATTAGAAATAAAGCTGCAATACCTAGCTTATGCTTTTTTTTCATGTCGATTTTTCCTTTACATTTTTCAGTGGTATCTCCCAAATTTTATGTCTATTTTACATACTATTTACAAGAATTTTCCACTCATCCACTATATCATATAAAAAGACAAGTTGCAAAAATAATCTGCGTTAATGGCCCTAAAAACGGAGGCCTTTTGGAAAGCTATTTTTCAAGGTGCCTGACACCAACTTGGCAAAGCCTAGACCGTTGCCATGAACAGCTACTTGGTACCATCCGTTGGGCAATTCTTCACTTATGGGCACTGGCTGACCAGCAACGTATTTTTGAAAATCTTCTGGGGTGATTTCAATACGATGGCGGACTTCTGAACGGTGCAGACACAGGCCTAGGGCAAAGCTGGGTTCAAACCGTTTTTTCTTGAAAGTCCCCAAATGCAGACCATTGCGCCCAATCTTCATCTTGGAAAGGTCTGGCAAGCCATCTGGCAGCAGATATAACTGGTCACCAAAAGCCTGCAAGAGCCCCGTCAATGGAACCCTCAGCTGCTTGGCGGCAAATTCCTGCCACAGCTGGACCTGTTCCCGATTGAGATTGGATTTCCCTGGTTTGACACGCTTCGGTTTCCCATGGCCATAATACTTAAATTTTGCCACAAATTGCCCTTCACCGACAAAGCGATGTGGGTACATGCGTGCAGTTTCTGGGTAATCAAAGCCTGCAACCATGCCATTTATTTTTGGAATATCTACCAGTTCCAAATCATAATTTTCCAGCAACCAAGCTACAATTTCCTCATTTTCTTCGGGAGACCAGGTACAGGTAGAATAGATTAATTGGCCACCTTCTGCCAGCATATCCATGGCAGCTGTCAAAATCTCCCTCTGCAAGCTCGCGCACTGGGCAGGATAATCTACAGACCAGTATTGGATAGCGGCTGGATCCTTTCGAAACATGCCTTCGCCAGAGCAAGGGGCGTCTAGGACAATCATGTCAAAATAGGCAGGAAATACCTTGGCTAAACGGTCGGCAGATTCATTGGTCACAATGACATTTCTAGCCCCGAAACGCTCAATATTTTCTGTAAGAACTTTTACACGTTTACTGGAAATCTCATTGCTGACAAGAAGGCCAGTATTGTCCAAATAAGAGAGCAGGTGTGTGGATTTTCCACCAGGAGCAGCTGCCAGGTCTAAAACCTTCATGCCCTTTGCAGGTTGCGCAACCTGACCAACCATCTGAGCCGCTGGCTCCTGGGAATAGACCAAGCCCGTCACATGTTCGGGAGACTTGCCTGAAACCTTACCGTAGTAAGACCAAGGCATGTTGGGAATCGGATCAGCAAATTCCTGAAGGCTTTCCTTCAGGGGATTGACCCGAAAGGCAGCGACTGGCTCCTCACGAAAACTCTCAAAAAATGCTTGGGCTTCTTGGCCAAGCAAATCTTGATATTTATCCATAAATTCCTGTGGTAATTGCATCAAAATAAGTACCTTTTCATCTCAATAAGTTTGTCTGAGGGTAAAAGCAGAACATGTTCTCGTCCCTGATAGCTGGGGCTTGCCTGATCCAGACTGATTAAGCGAAATCCCAGCCCTTCTCCCAAGATACTAGCTGCGGCATAATCCCAGGGGTAGAGATAGGAAGCATAGGAAACTAATTTCCCCTCCAAAACGTGGACAAAGCCAATGCCTGCACTGCCGACTGAGCGAATGCCCAGACACTGGTCAGCCAAATCTGCCAAACCATGCACATTTTTTGCATATAACTTGGCATTCAGACCAATCAAGCTCAGAGATAGGGGCTGCTGGGCTGGCGGACTAAGGAGGTCTTCATTCCGATAGACAGGAAACAGACCGCCACCGTGGAAAAGCTTGTCCTGCATCACATGATAAATCAGGGCGAATTTTCCCTGACCATCTTCAAAATAGGCCAATAAAATCGCAAAATCATCCTTTTGAGCAATGAAATTACTGGTGCCATCAATAGGGTCTATGACCCAGACATGCCCCTCCGTCATAAAGCAGGCAGCGCCGCCTTCTTCCCCATAAATCACATCAGCAGGGTAGCGAGCCAGAATCTTTTCTGTCATTTCCTCCTGAATCTGCTTGTCCAGATGGGTTACAAGATCTGTAAAATCATCCTTTTCCTCAATCTTCAACTCATCATAGAGGTGGTGACGCAGAAATGCTCCTGCATCCCTGACAAGTTGCTGGGCAAACTTGTATTTAGCTTCCAAGACGGACAACTCCTTTCCCCTTGGCTTGAGCTTCTTTTACAACTCGATAGGTAGAGTAGCCAGAAGCCTGTTCAAACTCTCGGTCAATCTGTTTTTCCTGGGCCTTGCTCTTTACAACCGACTTAAACTGACGGTAGCTGTTTACAATCGCCTCTGCACTGACCCCGCCCTCATAAGCCTTCTCCACCTGATTTAAAAAAGAAAGCACGGAGGAAATCTCCTCAGTGCTCCACGAAAAATCCAGTGGATATGAATAATTCTTGTTCATATCTTTATCCTATTTCTGCTCGTAATGTTGCATTTTTCAATTCTTGTTTGCGGTAATTTCGTGGAAGAAAGGCGCGTATCTCGTCTTCATTAAAACCAATCTGCATCCGCTTCTCATCCAAGATAATCGGACGGCGCAGCAGGCTAGGATAGGTTTCAATCAACTCAATTAACTGCTTAACGGACAATTCCTCTACATCGATATCCAATTTTTGGAAGACCTTGGAACGAGTAGAAATCAAGTCGTCTGTTCCATTTTCCGTCAGGGATAGAATCCGCTTTAATTCTTCAGCGGTCAATGGACTGGTCATAATATTGTGTTCCGTAAATGGTACCTCATGACTGGTCAACCACGCACGGGCCTTACGACAACTGGTACAGCTTGGTGACAAAAATAAGGTTATCATGCCAATTCATTCCCTTCCACATAAAATTCCTACTATTTATAGTATATCCCATTTCTTAAGACATTTCAATAGAAAATCGTGTAAGAATGCTGTAATTTCTTATTTTTTCTAATAATTTAATCTTTTCAAGGTCCTTTTCATGTCCATTTTCAAAAAAGGAAAGCTTTTGCAGTCTTCTGCCATTCTTTCTATCATTGTCAGTGCTTATGCTTTCCATTTGATGGCAAACTGCTCGTCAGACTTCATCTGTTCCATCAGGCTGTCAATTCCATCGAATTTAATCATGTCTCGGATTTTTTCTAGCCAGAAAATGGTGATTTTTTCACCGTAAATAAAGCGGTCAAAGCCGAAAATATGAGCTTCTATCCGCATTTCCCTTCCGTCGAAGGTCACATTTTTTCCTACGCTGGTCATAGCCCGATACCGTTTGCCTGCTACTTCGACATCTGCTACGTAAACACCTTCAGAGGGCAGATGCACTCGGTCAAAGGGGGCCAGGTTGGCTGTCGGATAGCCGATTGTGCGGCCTCTGGCATCACCATGAACAACAATTCCTTCGGTCATAAAGGAATAGCCTAGCAGCTGGTTGGCCAAGGACACTTGGCCGGCTTGAATGGCCTGGCGAATACGGGTCGAAGACACTTTCTCTCCGTTCAGGCAAACTTCATCCACAATCTCGACCTGACCTTCAAATAGGGCCTGCAGGTCTTGCACATTTGCTCTGCAATTTCCAAAATGATAATCAAAGCCAGCCACCAAAACCTGAGCATTGAGCCTCTTGACATAGCGCTCGATGAATTCCTCTGGCCTATTCTGGGCAAACTCACTGGTAAAAGCAGTCAGAACGAGCTGGTCTACCCCATATTTTTCAAACAAACGATAGCGTTGCTCCTGGCTGGTCAGGTGGAGGAGCAGCTCGGGGGTAAAGCGCGAGAAAGCCAAGCGAGGTGACTCTGGAAAGGTCAAGACCGTCACTGTGAGCCCACGTTCATCTGCTATTTTTCTTGCACGTTCAAGCAGGGCCCTGTGCCCAAGGTGAATCCCGTCAAAATAGCCCAGCACCAGGACCGTTGGTTCTTCTTGATACAATTCTTTGTAGTCGTTAATTGTTCTAATGTTCATGTTTTCTATTTTATCACAGTCATTGGGAAATCCCCTAGGTCAAAACCTTGCTTGGTTTATACAACTGATCGCGTTTTTCAAAAATAGCAATCAACTGACCTTTGTAGAAACCGGCCAAGCGGTCTGCCTCAGTGTTCAAGTTTACAAATCGGCCAAATGTGGCGTCTGTTACCTGTTCTTCTGTTAATTGGACAAGGGGTAAATCTCCGATACCTTGTTCAAGAGGATGGAGGAAACTAAAATCATTTTCGGCTACCCTGGCAGCAATCTCATCTAGGGTCAGAGCGTCTTGGAGGAGCAGACCTGCCGAGCCTGTTCGTTCCAGCTTGGACATGTGGCTGGCATAGCCGAGCTTGGCCCCCAAGTCAACAGACAGGGTACGGACATAAGTGCCCTTGCCACAGCGAACTCGGAAGGTGAAACGGGCACAGTCATCTGCGTATTCAATCGGGCTGGTCCGTTCAAAACTGTAAATGTCAATCTGGCGTTGAGGACGTTCGACTTCTTCGCCCGCCCGTGCGTATTCGTAAAGTTTGCGGCCGTTTACTTTGACAGCGGAATACATGGGTGGAATCTGGGTGATTTTTCCTACAAAACTAGCCATAGCCTCATCTACTGCCTGCTCTGCTATGTCCAAAACAGGCGTCCGTTCAACAAGAGCCCCCGACGCATCTTCAGTCGTGGTCGAGTAACCGAAGGTAATCTCCCCCTCGTAAATCTTGCCCTCTTCCTGCATGTACTCAATCAGACGAGTAGCCTTGCCGACTGCAATGGGCAGAACGCCTGTCACATCTGGATCCAAGGTCCCTCCGTGTCCGATTTTCTTCTCCTGCAAAATCTTGCGGAGCTTAAACACCGCATCGTGCGAGGTCATCCCCGCCTCTTTTTTTAAGTTAATAATTCCTGAAATCATGTCTTCATTATAACACAAAGGACCGCTCTTGTGAGTGGCCCGATAGGAAATACTTATCGTAAAAAATCAAAATAGTCTGTTTTTTGGTTCTTATCTTCGCTCCTAAGAACACTCCAAAATTGGTTATTTTCATTGGTATACCCTAACATAATTTTAGGATGTCTGGCACCGATAAATTCGAATAAATTTTCCATATTAGGGTCTGCAACTCTGGAAGTACCTAAAATTGGTAAGCTCAACAAGGTATGGCGATCATTCAAAACTGTACCGACCATTAAAGTCTGAGAATAAATTGAGGCAAAGCCGCCCCTTAATATATGGAGGTAAAGCCATACAACTTCATCGAGATGGAAAACCTTAATACCATCTTTGAGGCTGACAATGAGATGTTTATAAACGACTATCCCTATTGCAGAATCATAATAATCTGCCTTGTCAACTAATAATTGCAAATTATTCTGTAATTCTGGGTACCTGTCATACATTTTATTGTACATCTTAATTGTTGTTTCCCTACGATACTTGACATAGAAAAATCCAAGACCAGCTACGATTAAAGACGGTACAGATAAAATAATATTCAGTCCACCTGCTGTTCCTGCAAACAGTAATAACGACACTCCCATTAACAAACTAAAACTGGCTATTCCAAGCGGAATAACTGTTCCTTGATTCTTTTTTTCTTTCAAATTTTTCATAAAAAATCCTCTATTTTCCTCTATCATCCACTTGGGACCTTTAAATATCCCGATGAAAATCGCTGTCAAGCTCAAAAAATGGTTGGATATCTTGGACATACTCCAAGACGCCTTGAAAGTCTCCCTGGTCATCGCGGACAGCCTTATAAACCACATAGACAAACTTGCCCATACTTTCGGACTTGAACCACATGGTCACCTGGTCTTTTTGCCCTGTGCGGAGTAATTCAAAAATCTTCTTGACCTTGTCTAAGATTTTGGGTGGATGGCAGAGTTCCACATGACGCCCAATCTGGCTCGGAGTGCGTTTGAAAATCATGTCTTCAACAGGGTGGCTGTCATTGTAGTATTGGAAAATGTCATCCTTGTTGACAAAGGTGAGTTCCAGCGGTAAATGGTTGAGAATGAGATTGGCCTGTTCGACAGACAAGTAACCATTGCCAAAGGTCTGCGGACTGGTCCTATCCTGAACAGTTTCCGACTTCTCCTTCGGTGTGAAGGTAATGGTGAACTGGCCTTCTGGCGTATCGATAATCTGCTGGTTTGGCCCAGCTGGCTGCGGAGCAAGACTGTCGGCTGCCTGCTCTGCTATTTCCCCAAAAGTCTCCCGATGAGGCACCCACTTGGCTGTCGGCTTGACAATGGCGTAGCCGTAGGCGTCGCTGTCCGCTGCCACTTGGAGCCAGTCGTCCTGGGTGAAAATCTCCAGCAAAATCATGAGGAGAATAGCTTCCTCCTTGAAAATCATCTCCTCGAATTCCTTGGCGAAGTTTTCAAAATGGACCCGTGTCGCAGCTAGCTCGCCTATGGCAAGAGCCTTGCGGGCCGTCTTGAAGAGGTCTCGAATCTCGTCGTCTACGCCCCACATGACCTTGGGCGGTGCATTATGACCGTACCGCTCCATAATAGGAAAAAAGACCTTTTCCTTGCGGGTGTAGTGGTTTTCAAACTGACCGAGGAGGCCAAACTGGCGTGTCAAGCCTTGCTGGAGCTGGTCTTGCAGTTCCGCATCCTCTGTCTGCTCATACTGGTCGAGGATTCGGCGGATGCGTAAAAGAGCTGCTCGCAGTGCTAGGTTTTCCTGCTTAAAGACATAGACAGGGTGCCCTTCCTGGTCCATATCCGCCACTTCCACATCCGCAATGGCTCCTTTGAAAAGGTTGGCGTGGATATTGCAGAGGCTCATGACATCCTCAAAAGTGATGCCCGTGTCGCTGGACATGAGTTCATGCTCCATTAGGGAGATTTCGAGGGCAGAAACTCCCGTGAAATGCTGATTAAACTGGTCCTGAACAGACTCTGGACTGACACCATTGTGCAGGTCCAAGAGAATATTCTTCAAAATATCAATCCGTTGGTCTGTCATGCTTCTCCTCCTATTACCTCGTAGCCGTTGCATTCCAAGACCTGTTGAATACGGTCTAGCGGAATCTTGGTCATCTTAGAGCCTGTCTTGAGACTGGTTACCTTACCAACTGTGTTGAGCATGGCTGGATTGGCCAGGGGCTTGAAACCAAGCTCCACCAGAATCTCCTTGACTTCTGGGTGTTGGTTGATAATCTCTGCAACAGGCAGATTTAGGTCGATTGTGTTCATGAAAAATACCTCTTTAGAAATTGCTTGATGGCTTGAGCCAATTCCGCTGGTTTATGAACATTTAATTCATGTCCCCCGCCCTCTATGATAACCAGCTCAGCCTGTGGTATTAATTTGTTCAGTTCATGTGCAGGTTTCAGATTGGGTTTGTCCGTTGAGCCACAGATTAGCAAGGTGGGCCGACTGAGTTGACTAATTTCTTTCCTTAAATCAAGCTGACGCATACTTTTCTGCAATGCTAATAACTGTGCCTTATCTAGCTCCTGCTTACGATAAAAGGACTTGGGAAGCAAGGACATAATCGCGATTTGAAGACCAAACAACCAATTCCCCTCTAAGCGATACTGGGCACCAGAAACAATCAACCCTCGGCACTGGGGCAAATGATTGGCTAAAGCCAAAGCTAGAACACCGCCTAGCGACAATCCAAAGAGTACAAAAGGTTCACTTTCCTGCTGCAA
This sequence comes from uncultured Streptococcus sp., assembly GCA_945864085.1. Classification (GTDB taxonomy): domain Bacteria; phylum Bacillota; class Bacilli; order Lactobacillales; family Streptococcaceae; genus Streptococcus. The sequence continues at coordinate 14,309 of CAMBAD010000012.1, read as the reverse complement.
TCTGTTCCGTAATTGACTGCAAAGGTGTTCAAAATTCTTTGCCTTGGGCAATTCCAACACATCAACCTCAAAATCAGTCAAAGAGTTTTTCAAGTCATCGTAACTGGCCACAGTCTGACCTAGACCATGTAAAATAATGAGTTTCATCTTAGTCTCCTTTCAACGCCTCAAACTTGGCTTTCATGGTTGGGTTATTGCGAGTGAGTTTTTTGACAGAAATATCTTCCAGCTTGTTATTAGCCAGTCGGAGCTGGTTTTCGCTGGTGGTCAGGGCCGCCTTGACCGCCTCCATCCGCTTGATGGCCTTGTCGATTTCATCAATAGCCTTTTGGAAATTAGTGCTGGCTGACTGGTAATTCTTGGCAAAGGCTGTTTTGAAGGTCGCCAAATCTTCTTCAAAATGGGTAATATCGATATGCTGTTCTCTGACCAAGGCCAACTCCTGCTTGTACTTCAAACTGTTGAGCGCAGCATTTCGCAACAGCCCAATCAGCTGAATAAAGAACTGGGGACGGACCACGTACATCTTCTCGTACTTGTGGCTGACATCTACGATACCCGTGTTGTAGTAGTCGTTGTCCGCCTCCAACATGGTCACCAAAACAGCATACTCGCAGTCCTTCTCCCGACGGTCCTTATCCAGTTCTTTGAAAAAGTCCTCGTTCTTGTGCTTCTTGACCGTATCGTCCGCCTCGTTCTTCATCTCAAACATAATGGAGATGATTTCCACCCCATTCTCGTCCAGCTCCCGATAGATGTAGTCACCTTTGGAACCACGTGCCGACACCTGATTATCCTTCTCAAAATAAGCATTGGGAAAAGCCAACTGCCGCACCTTATTAAACTCCGCCTCGGCATAGAGTTCCAAACTCTCACCGATCGCCTTGGTCGATTGCTGGGCCTTGAAATTCTTGTAAAATTCTACCTGCTCATCCGCCGCCTTGAGCCGCACCTCGTACTCCTGACGGGTGGTCGCCAGCGCCAATTCCTGCTTCTGCTCCTGCACCGCCAAAGCATTCTGAGCCGCGTCCCGCTCCTTCTCCACCTGAGCCACCGCCTGCTGCAACTCCAAGTCCTTGGCTAGCTCGATTTGCCCCAACTGAGCCTTGAGCTCTTGGATTTCTTGGTCTTTTTGGGACATAGCAGAGCTGATTTCAAATTCTGTCTGACTAGCCAGCTTGTCCAACCTTGCAGTCAGTTCAAGGATTTCCTTGTCCTTGTCACCCAGTTTGGCCTGTAACTCATTTTCAGCCCTCTGCTGTAATAATTCCCGTTCCCGCTCCAAGCGGTCATGGATTTCCTTGTCAAACTCCGCACCACGCACCTGAGCCAAGAGCTGACTGTATTCTGTTTCATTGACCGTAAAAACGGTATTGCAATGTGGGCAAGTAATTTTGTGCATAACTTCTCTTCCTTTTCTAAACCCGTTTCAATTCTTCTTCCAAAAATGCAGCCCATTTTTCCTGCAAAGGTAGATGGTCTGGTAATGCTTGACCGTGTAAAAGGGCTCGGATGCAGTCATTCTGCACCAGTCAGCCTGTCATGTCTTTTTGAGCGTCCGCATACTCATTGCCAAAATCAACAGGAATTTCCTCTTCAAAAAGAATCTGCGTTCCTTGTTCCTGCTGGCTCATACTAAAAGAAACCCTGGCCGTGTCCCAAGTGTAAGCAATCGCTTCATGCGGTCGGTAAGCCAACAAGTCCATGCTTTCTCGGAAGTCTTCCATTTCAAAAACCAACTTGTCACCCTCAACCCTCAACTGCGGAAACCAGCGATCAAAGCCACTATCCGTCGCTAACAAATCCCATGCCTCCACCAAACTAGCCGACACAGAATAGCAAATACTGAGCAGATATTTCTCTGCCTCTTTTTTAACAGCAATCTTCATACGAAACTCCTATTCTATCCTTCTATTATACCAAAAAACACCGGTCAATAACCGATGTTCTCTATGTGTTTATAACTTTTTAACCATGACCAAGCAGGGATTCCATTCATCCCAGAGGGTCGGAAATACCTCTAACTTGACAAAACCGCAGGATTTATAAAAAGCAATGGTCTGGTCGTATTCCTTATAATGCCCTTCATCCACTGTCTTGACTTGCAAGTAGGCATAGTCCTTCCGAGCCTCTTCCTCCAAGGCTTGCATGAGCAAACGTCCAATTCCCTGGCGATGATAGGCTTTCTTGATGCCCATACAATGAACATCTCCGCAAGCCTCCGAAGAATTAGTCAGGGTCACAAAACCAACAGCTTCATCAGCATCATAGGCAGCCCAAAGTGGCAAGGTAGAGCCGTCTTTGATATACTCTTTGGTACTCTCAGGCAAACCAAACCATTCTGGCAAGTCCGCCAACACCTCTTCGATAATTCTTGCTTTATCAGCACCAGTCGATACAGTTACAATCTTCATTTCTACTCCTTTTGGGAGATTAGTTTCTGATAACCTCCCCTTGATTCATTTTTTCTGCAGCAATTCTATTTTTTAATACTTTCATCTCAATCGCCCCCTTTCTATTTTGTTGTATTATACAGCATTTCTTTTAGTATTTCAATCATTCCTCTTCCGATTTGTGCTATACTAGATTTATTGGAAACAAGGAGGATTATATGATTAAACTTATCGCCCTTGATATGGACGGAACGCTCTTGGATGAGCAAAAAGAGTTGAAACAAGCACAGATTGAGGCCATTCATCAGGCTGTTGAAGCTGGGGTCAAAATTGTACTCTGTACCGGTCGGCCCTTGGTTGGCGTTAAACCCTTTGTAGAGCAACTCGGCTTTGACACCGAAGAAGAATTTATCATTGTCAACAATGGTTGTTCAACCCATTCGACAAAGGATTGGAGCCTGATTGACTGGGAAGAACTATCTGTTGCTGATATTGACTATCTTGCTACTTTTATTGAAAACGACGATGTACAGATTTCGCTTTTTGATGAGGAAGATTACTTTGTTCTTGCAGAAAAAGCCAATGCACGAGTTGACTTGGATGCAGGATTGGTAGGAATGACCCCACAGCCCATTGATTTGGAAGAAGCTAGATCTGGCAAACACCGCTTCTTTGAAGCCATGTTTGTTGGTGAAAAAGAGCATATCGACACTTTTGAAGCGGCCCACAATCTAGTCCTCAGTCAACAATACTCGACCGTCCGCTCACAGGACTATCTCTTGGAAATCCTGCCCAACGGAGCCAGCAAGGCCTCTGGCTTGAAAAAATTGGCAGACCGCCTCGGTATTCTCCCCGAAGAAATCATGGCCATGGGAGATGCCAACAACGACCTTGAAATGATTGAATTTGCTGGACTTGGTATTGCCATGGGCAACGCCAACGAGCAGGTCAAGGCTATCGCCCAAGACATCACGGACACCAATGAGAACAACGGTGTTGCCAAGGCCATTGAAAAACACATATTGAACAAATAAGGAGATGCTATGAAATACCCAACACTCTTAGACCGTTTTTTAGTCTATGTAAAAGAAAATACCCGCTCAGATGAACACTCAACCACCACGCCTTCTACTCAAAACCAAGTCGAGTTTGCACAGAATATCCTCTTGCCTGAAATGGAACGCATTGGTTTGCAGAATGTCCACTACCTGCCAAATGGTTTTGCAGTGGGAACACTCCCTGCCAACGACCCAAGTTTGACCCGCAAGATTGGCTTCATCGCCCACATGGATACGGCTGATTTCAACGCTGAAGGTGTCAATCCGCAAATCATCGAAAACTACGACGGCAATCCCATTGCTTTGGGAACTTCTGGCTATGAATTGAACCCTAAAGACTTCCCACAACTTGCCAACTACCACGGTCAAACCCTGATTACCACTGACGGTACCACCTTGCTGGGTTCTGATGACAAGTCAGGAATTGCAGAAATCATGACGGCTATCGAGTATCTGGTGCAAAATCCAGACATCAAACACTGCGAAATCCGTGTCGGTTTTGGTCCAGACGAAGAAATCGGTGTTGGTGCTGACAAGTTTGATGTGGAAGACTTTGATGTGGACTTTGCCTACACCATGGATGGCGGACCGCTGGGTGAACTCCAGTATGAAACCTTCTCAGCAGCCGCTGCTAAGATTGACTTCCTAGGACGCAATGTCCACCCAGGGTCAGCCAAAGACCAGATGATCAACGCCTTCCAACTAGCCATTGACTTCCACAACGCTCTTCCTGAAGCAGACCGCCCTGAAAAAACCGATGGTTATGAAGGCTTCTTCCACTTGATGAACATGGAGGGCAGCGTTGATACTGCTTCTACCACCTACATCATCCGCGACTTTGAAGAAGAAGACTTCCAAGCCCGCAAGCAACTCATGCTGGACATTGCTGACAAGATGAATGAGGCTTTTGACACACCTCGCATCATTGTCAACTTACATGACCAATACTACAACATGAAGAAAATCATCGAAAAAGACATGACCCCAATCAATATTGCCAAAGAGGTCATGGAAAATCTAGGTATCAAGCCACTAATTGAGCCAGTTCGTGGTGGAACAGATGGATCTAAAATTTCCTTCATGGGCATTCCAACGCCAAATATCTTTGCTGGTGGTGAAAATATGCACGGTCGCTTCGAGTTTGTCAGCCTGCAAACCATGGAAAAAGCAGTTGATGTTATTCTCGGAATTGTTGCTTATACATAATTAATTCCTTCGAGGCTGGGCAGAAAGTCCAGCCTCTCGTCTCAGAGTTCGTGTCAACATTTCAGCGCAGTGGTCGATTGGCTTTAACAGTCTGGGGTTCAAAAGGTCTGGGAGACCTTTTGAAGTGGGAAATACAAGCTGACGGCAGGCTGCTTACAAAAGGTCTGGGGATACGGATAGTCCGATGGTTTATTCGTACCCAAACCTAAAATAAATAAGTGAAGTATTTCAGCTGGTCACCTTGAAATTAGAAAGTGACCATAGAAGCCCGAACCTGTCATTTTGGAAGTGAGGGTAGCTCTTCTTTGATTGGTCGAGTTCTTACCCGCACCCTTTTTTTCTGAAAATCTTCCAACTTTTTTGAAAAAACACTTGTATTATTGAACTAATACTGATATAATAGACTCATCAAAAAGAAACGGAGTTTTATGATGACAGAAGAAACATTTGTACAAGGTTTATTGCTTGGTATTTGGGGATCTGCTTTGATTTTCTCAATGATTTGGTACATCCTCGTTGCCATTTCAAACTACATTCTCTTTAAAAAAGCAGGCTATGCAGGTTGGAAATCCCTCATTCCATTCTACAATCTCTATATCCAACAATGTATCACATTCGGCGAAGACAAGGGCTTGTTCATCCTCTTCTTACTCATTCCAGTTGCTGGACCACTCTATGGCGTTTATCTATCCTACTGCTACGGTAAAGCATTTGGTTTGTCTGATATTCAAGCTATCTTCTATGTACTGTTTACACCTCTTTTCAACCTCTACATGGCCTTTAACGATGGTATCCAGTACCGAGGCGCACAGAACTTTTTCATAAACTAATCTGTGACCAAATGAATCTAGCAACCACTAAAAGTTCAGTCTTCGGACTGTTCTTTTTTTCTGCTTGGCCCAAGCCTAGCGAGAGTCTGGGCAAAAATTCCAGCCCCGCTTCTCAGAGTTCGTGTCCCCATCTCAGCGCAGTGGTTGATTGCTCCAACAATCTAGGAGATTGTTGGAGGTTGGAAATGAAACAAACGAAGTTTGTGTCAAAACAGTCCAGTGGAGTGGATTAAAACAGTCAGGGAAGTGACTGTTTTAACCCGAGCTAAAAAATATAAAAGCGAGGCTTGTTCGGGGGAGTGAAACAGTTCGAGGAACTGTTTCAGCTGGTCACCTTGAAATTAGAAAGTGACCATAGAAACCTGAGCCTAGAAATGAAAAAGCGAGGTAAAAGGTTGGAAATGATGACTTGTTGACGAACTCTTTTTCACTTGTAGAGTTCTTTCTCGCTCCCTTTTAATTTACAAAGGGCAGCTAAAAGCCAACCTGGTGTCAGATTCTTTCATCATTGCAAAGCAAAAAGCCTGGTTAGCAGTAACCAAGCCTTCTATGTATATCCTGCGTCATTAGTTTTAAGAACCTGTATTCACAAGTAAAGTACTTTTCTGTAAGAGACGTTTTTTCGCTCATCAAGACAGTTTTTTGAGGGAATACTGACTGTATTTTGAAAAAACGAACGATGAAGATCTGAAAACCGAGCCTTGGAGGGAAGTGCTGAACTGTGAATACAGATTCTAAGACTAATTTGCTTCCTTATTGGCAAAATATTCTCTCACAATCGGTGCAACTTCTTTTCCGTACAACTCAATAGCACGCAGAACATCTTCATGCGGCATAGAACCGATTGGCAGATGGAGGAAGAAGCGATCCAAATCAAGCGTCTCAATGGTCTGAATGATTTTTGCAGCCACATGTTCAGGATTTCCGACAATCGTAGCACCTGCGTCTGTCAGAGAATGAAGGTACTGCTCCTTGGTCATCTCGCTCCAGTGTGGGCGGTCCTTGGCGATAGTATCTGTCACAAACTTGGTTGGATAGAAGTAATCTTCTACTGCCTTGTCATGATCGTCTGCAATCCAGCCCCAAGAGTGAGCCGCTACCTTGATTTTCTCTGCTGAGTGGCCAGAGTTGCGGGCCACCTTGCGATAAGCATCTGCCAGCGGTTTAAAGCGTTTAGCGGCTGTACCAATCACCGCATAGACGATTGGCAGGCCTTTCTTGGCAATCTTAATGGTGGATTCCACATTGCCCCCAGTTGCCACCCAGATCGGAAAATCTTCCTGAACAGGACGCGGATAGACGGGTTTATTATCGACAGACTGGGTAAATTTCCCATCCCACTTGAGATTGGTTTCCTTGTCGATTTCCAGAAGCATATCTAGCTTCTCATCGAACAACTCCTCATAGTTGGCCAAGTCATAGCCAAACAAGGGGAAGGACTCCGTAAAAGAACCACGACCCGCCATGATTTCCGCTCTGCCATTTGACAAAGCATCAATGGTGGTGTACTGCTGATAGAGCCTTACAGGGTCCATGGAGGAAAGGATTGAAACTGCTGATGTTAGCTTGATATGCTTGGTATTGACGGCACCAGCTGCCAGCACAATCTCAGGTGCAGAAACCGCAAAATCTTCGCGGTGATGTTCCCCAATCCCATAGACATCGAGGCCCACCGCATCTGCTAGCTCGATTTCCTTGACCAGCTGACGAATCCGCTCGTCGTGGCTGTAAGTTTCCCCTGTATTTTCAAGAGGGGTTGTTTCACCAAATGTTGAAATACCTAATTCTACCATGATTATTCTCCTTTGAATCACTGTTTTATTAACTATGGTGTTATTTTATCTCTAATTAGTGATATAGTCAACAAATTTGCTCATAACAGAAAAACGACTAGGAAAACCTAATCGTTTTAGAGTATTATTCATAACGTAATGCTTCAATCGGATCCAGCTTCGACGCCTTGTTTGCAGGAAGGACACCGAAGACAACACCTACCAAGGCTGAGAAGGCGAGGCTTCCAAGGACGACTGGTATGGAGACTTCCGCTACCATGTCTGCTCCCATCAACTGCCCTGCATTGATAGCAAAGACCGCTCCTTGAGCAATCATTAAACCAATAGCACCACCCAGAGTTGTCAAGACCATAGCTTCAATCAAGAATTGTAAAAGAATATTGCCGCGGGTTGCTCCCAGTGCCTTACGCAGACCGATTTCACGGGTCCGCTCCGTAACAGAAACAAGCATGATGTTCATAACACCGATACCACCAACTAAAAGAGAGATACCAGCAACGGCTCCAATAAATATGGTCACCCCGCTCATCTGGCTTCTAAACTGTTCTAGCATAGCTGACATATCAAAGATAGCATAGCGAGCTTCTTGCAAACCAGTTTCTCTCGTCAGATAATCTGCTGCTGCTTGACCAACCTCGGCTGCACGCGCGACATCTTCTACGTGAACATAGAGGGTACTATTTTCTTTCATCCCCATTTCAGCAGCTAGTTGGGTATTGGTCATCACCGCATTTCCACCTGAGTTCATTCCATACATGGCTGAACCAGCTTGCGGATCCTTGTAAATCCCTACAACTAGGTAGGAATTTTGGTTGATACTAACCGTCTGATTGAGAGCCGCTTCCATGGTACCAAATAGTTTTTCTGCCAAATTAACATCCAGCATAATAATCCGTGCAAAACGACTGTAATCTGTTTGTGTGAATTTACGACCAGCTAAAATATCAAATTGTTTCACATCAAAGAAGGATTGGCTGACACCATTGATGCTGACATTCTCTGCCTTTTTATTGCCGAAAGAAATTTCAGCCATATTGCTAATACTGATATAGTAGTTAGAGACACCATCAATTTCTAGCAAGCCTTGTAGCATGGCATGAGTCAAGTCAGGCTCTTCTTCCATCGACATTTCCCCGCCAGTTGTATAGAAAAAGCCACCACTATTGACTTCCTCTTCTCCAAAAATCGGGGAAAAGTAGACCTGTACATTGTCCTGATCACCAGCCAGAGATTTTTCAATACTTTTACTCATCCCTGTCCCCATGGCAACAATGATAACCACCGCTGCCACACCAATGATAATACCTAACATGGTCAGGAGGGACCGCATTTTATGGGCTAGGATGGATTTGAGGGCAAATTTCCAGTTTTCCATCTACACTCCCTCCTTTCGGCTATCTTCGGTGATGACACCGTCACGCAAGACAATTTTTCTTTTGGCGTAGGCAGCAATTTCAGGCTCATGCGTTACCATGATAATGGTTTTTCCTTCATTGTTCAATTCTGTCAGAAGCTCCATAATCTGCTGACCTGTCTTGGTATCTAAGGCTCCTGTCGGTTCATCCGCAAGAATAATGGCAGGTGTATTGACCAAGGCACGTGCAATGGCTACCCTCTGTTTTTGACCTCCAGATAGTTCCGATGGTAAATGGGTCATCCGTTCAGACAATTCGACCTTTTCCAAGTATTGCTTAGCCAGTTCCTTACGTTTGGCTGAAGGAACGCCAGCATAAATCAAGGGCAATTCCACATTTTGCAAGGCATTCAGTTTTGACAGGAGGAAGAATTGTTGGAAGACAAAGCCGATCTGATCATTTCGGACCTGAGCCAATTTTTTTTCAGATAGGCGACTGACTTCCTCACCTTCTAGCCAATAATTTCCTGAACTCGAACGATCCAGAAGACCAATAATGTTCATCAGGGTTGATTTCCCAGAACCTGAAGGTCCCATGATAGCTAGAAATTCCCCCTGTTCAACTTCCAAATCAATGTCCTTGAGGACACGTAATTCTTGATCACCGTTCTTGTAGGATTTATTGATGTCGGTTAACTTAATTAACAGGTTCTTCATAGGCTTCAACCTCTTTTCCATCTTGCAGTTCCGCAGTTGGAATGGAAATCACCTGGTCTCCTACTGCCAAGCCAGCTGTAACTTCTTGGTTGAGTGCATCTGCATTGCCCAAGCTAACTTCTACTTTCTTAGCCTTACCATCCACAATGGTCCAGACAAATGTTTTCTCTTCTTCATACACAACGGCCGTTACTGGAACCAAGATATTTTTGCTGGTATTGATAACCTCGATATTCACGGTAAAGCCTTGCTTGAGATTTCCCAATTCGCTCGTCAAAGCAATCTTGAACGGATATTTTGCACCTGTTCCTCCACTGGTTCCAGGCGTAGTGCTTGCGGTTTGGTCGCTGGCTGGATAATTAGAAATATAGGTGATTTTTCCAGTCCAAGCTTGGTCTGGGTAAACTTTTGTAGTTAATTTGACCTCTTGGTCTACAGCAATATTGGCCAAATCATACTCGGTTAGGTTACCTGTCACTTGCAGGCTGCCTTGGTTGACAATGTGGACAACCGTCTGGCTGGTTGTGCTGTTTTTAGAGACAGCCTTATTGACCTCTACGACGGTACCTGAAACGGTACTGGTTACTGTCGCTTCGGTCAGTGCAGCATAGGCTTTGTCAACAGCTGCCTGAGCGTCTGCATAGGAATCGTTTAAGTCTGCTAATTGCATATCAACCGAACGCTGGGCAGAAGAAATGGCTTCTGCATCAGTAGCTGCATCTCCTGTGGTCTGAACAGTTCGGCCATTGGTACGGAGGTCATAAATCTGGCGCCCAATCTTATCCCGTCCGCGTACTGCAGAATCGTAGTTTGCTTGGAGTTCTGTCGCATCATAGCGGATAAGAGGGGTTCCTGGCTCAACCTGACTTCCTTGTTCTACCAAAACTTCACTCAAATCACCTTTTGATGGATCGTAGTAGACATATTGCTCATCAGCCGCAGAGACTGTACCTGTTAGCAGGGTTGAAGAGGCAATCGAACCCTCTTGAACGACTTGATAAGTGAAGCCTGCTGTCCCGGCTTCCTCTACTTGGCCTGTACCTCCCATGGCATTTGGCAGTAACAAGGCCGCAGCAATTAATGCAACTGCGCCCAGACCCAGCCCTGAAAAGAGGGCAATCTTAGCTTTTTTTGTCTTAAACATATTGTCTCCTTTACTGTTTAAAAAAACATACTTATTTTGTACTGACAATATAATACACCAATACAAGAAAAAATGCAAGGATTTACCTGAATTTACTATACAAATTTTTTACTTGCTCTTTTTTATAGACTTTTTCCGCTTCCATCAAAACTATCTGGGAGATATTAGGGACATGCCGAAGCAATAAACGATAAACCGAATGACAGTAACATCCAAATCCTAGTTCTGCCTGATTTCCTAGCTTGGCTGTAGCAGATTTTTGCCAGTCATCTGAAAAAAGGGTAGAATGAAGAGAGAAAATTGTTGGGAGGCTTCTATGAGAGAATTTGATATTATTGCGATTGGCGGAGGAAGTGGAGGAATTGCCACGATGAACCGAGCAGCTATCTACGGTGCCAAGGCTGCTGTGATTGAGGGGAATCTCCTAGGAGGTACCTGTGTGAATGTGGGTTGTGTACCTAAAAAAATTATGTGGTACGGTTCTCAGATAGCCGAAGCCATCCACCACTACGGTCCAGAATATGGTTTTACCAGCCAAAAAGTTAACTTCGATTTCACTACTCTGAGAAATAATCGCGAAGCCTATATCCAGCGTTCACGCGATTCCTATGGTCGGACTTTTAACCATAACCAAGTCGAGGTGATTGAAGGCTACGCTCGATTTATCGACAGGCATACAGTTGAAGTACAAGGGGAAAAAATAAGAGCCAAGCACATTGTTATCGCAACTGGTGCCAAGCCCGCTATTCCAGATATTCCCGGCGCTGAACTCGGTATCGTCTCCGACCATGTTTTTGCCTGGGAAGAGTTGCCGACTTCTGTAGCTGTTATCGGAGCTGGTTATATTGCGGTTGAAATGGCCGGTGTCCTCCACGGACTCGGTGTCAAAACTGACCTCTTTGTCCGCGGAGATCGCCCTCTTCGCAATTTTGATAATTACATTACCGATGCACTAATGGATGAAATGCAACGAACCCAGCTCCCTCTTCACAAACATAAGATTCCAATCCAACTTGAAAAACTAGACAATGGACTCATTGAAATTTTCTTTGAAGATGGCAGCTCTCACATTGCCGAGCAAATCCTCTGGGCCATCGGTCGCCAACCAAACCTAGACCAACTCAATCTGGAAGCAGCTGGAGTTGGTCTGACTAAATCAGGCCATATAGCTGTCAACGAATACCAAGAAACGACTGTAGAGGGTATCTATGCTCTGGGTGATGTGACTGGTCAAAAAGAATTGACCCCTGTTGCCATCAAGGCGGGACGATTGTTGGCGGAACGTCTGTTTAATGGGCAGAGCCAAGCAAAAATGGACTACTCACTTATTCCAACCGTAGTCTTCTCACATCCTGCGATCGGAACCGTCGGCCTTACAGAAGAACAAGCCATCGCTCAATTCGGCGCAGACCAGATTAAGGTCTATACTTCCAGCTTTACTTCCATGTACACAGCTATGGACCAACATCGTCAACTGGCTAAATTCAAACTGGTCACCCTTGGTCCAGAAGAAACAGTTGTCGGGCTGCATGGCATTGGCTATGGAGTTGATGAGATGATCCAAGGCTTCTCTGTCGCCATCAAAATGGGAGCACGAAAGGCCGACTTCGACGCTACCGTTGCCATACACCCTACTGGGTCTGAAGAATTTGTTCTTATGAGATAGGCAAATTTCTGCTAAACAATCTTAGTCCTAACCTACATTCCATAGCTTCTGCTAACCGATTCGCATGAGTTTTTTCAAGTACCCTGTGACAGCCGATACCTTGAGGTTGACTTTGTTTGCCATTCCTTTTATAATTTTTGTTAACCAATATTTTTAAAAAGGATAACAACATGCAAACAACAAACACCCGTTCCCTTGTACACATCGCTATCGCGACTGCCCTAATCGCTGCCTTGTCACAAATAAGTCTCTCCATCGGCCCTGTTCCCTTTACCTTACAAACCCTAGCAATCGCCCTAGTTGCCTGTATCTACAAACCAAAAGAAGCCATCAGCAGTGTAGCCCTCTACCTAGCTTTAGGCGCTATTGGACTACCTGTCTTTGCAGGATTTTCTGGTGGTTTTGCTAGCCTCTTTGGACCAACAGCTGGCTTCCTCTGGGGTTTCTTGCTCTATGCTGCCATCACATCCAGCTTAACAAGTCCAAATTCCCACCCTCTTCAGGTTTTCCTTGCTTGCTGCTTAGGAACTGTGGCCTGCTTTTTACTAGGCTGTCTCGTCTTCAAACTCGTATCAGGGGCTAACTGGGCGGATACATTGGCATGGACCGTATTTCCTTTTATCCTGCCCGACCTAGCTAAGATCGCTGTCGCAACCCTCTGCCACCAACTTCTCCGACCAATAGTAAAAAAAGAAGCCTTTTTCAACTAGGCTTCTTATTTATTGGAAAATGCGTCCAAGAGAACTTGAAACTCTTCATTGCTGAGGGTAATTCCCTTGCCCATCTTCGTATGATCAGGACTCCAAGTACGGATGTCATATTTGGCTGGCGCACCATTAAAGGACACACGATTGAGTTCCTTGGTCCAGCCCTTTTCATTTTCAGACAAGACCAAAAGTTTTTCTTCGATTTCAAATGTAAATTCTGCCATTTGTTAACTCCTTTCACCTATTTAATCCGAAAAAACTTGTGTTTTTAGCGAAAATTGGCTAATATAATTATAGCAAGTTTGAAAGGATTATGCCATGAAGAGGTTTATGCAGGCAATCTTAGAGCAAGTCAGTATTTTTTTGGGAAATAGCAAAGCTGCTGAGACCATTGAGCCAGACAGCAAGGAAGAGATAAAAAACAATTTGGAACTAGCCTTGTATAAAAAAGCTGCTATCCATGTTATCTATGGTGACCGCAGTTTTACAGGTGATATTGTCAAATATGACAGGGAACGCCAACGAATTATCATGAAGAATTTCAAACGACGCGTGACCAGCATTATCAACATTGGTGACATTAAGAAAATTACTCTGGTTCCAGAAAGTGTAAAAACCTCCCAAAAATCATATTAACTAAAAAACGGATGAAAGAAGTTAGCTCCCTTTCATCCGTTTTTTAGCTATAGTCGAATGAATTAACTTTCAGACAAGGAACTGAGGCGCAGGCTGTACTAGAGTACGGCAAGTCGAAAGTGACGATGTATCAAAGATAATTCAAATGACTATATTATCGGTCCAACTGACTTTTCTACAGCTGACCTCCAACCTTTTTACGCTCTAATGGTCAAGGACTGTCCATCTTCTTGGTAGAGGTTGATAAGGCCTGATTTGCAGGCACGGATCATGTTGCCTGGGTAGATTTCACGGTCCAGTTTAATGGTCAGGAGTTCCATCGGCTTGTTGGCACGGTCAATCTTCTCACCTGTCGAATCGCGAAGGTCCTGGATAGTCGTTTCAAAATGACGGAAGCCTGGTCCGTAGAACTCCACTTGGTCGCCTTCGTTGATAACATTGCGTTGGCGAATGGTGGCAGTCATGGTTTCCTTGTCAAAGGCTACTACTTCCGCGATGAATTTGTATTCTGGAATTTTACGGCGGGCACCGAAGAGCTGCTCATTTTCACTCGGTGGGCTGTAGTAGAAACCTGTCGCCAATTCACGTTGGGCAACCTTCCACATCTCATCAATCAGGTCTTGCTTGATCGCTTCAAACTTTTCTGGGCTTTCAAGATAGGCATCTACCGCAGCCTTGTAGCAGTTGGTTACTGTTGATACATAGTGGACGGATTTCATACGGCCTTCGATTTTCAGGCTATCGACCCCGTTTTCAATCATGTCTGGAATATGGTCGATCATACACATATCCACCGCAGACATGG